>NZ_JARJDD010000129.1:0-331 GCF_029269935.1 Gordonia sp. N1V | reverse complement strand
TCGCACGCAAGTCAGCAATCAAGCTAACCGTGTCCATTTTTTCGGGGGAACCCCACAAGGCCGAGTCGTTTCGGTTCTCCACCGACCCAGAGTTGGTGGGCAAGGTCACCCTCCCGCCAGCCTCACACTGGCCATCAAGATGTCCGGGAAACGGGGTCAACCCCAAGTGGTGAAGGCGTGTCGCTTGTAGTATTCGTGCTTGACCGTCGACCACAACGACGTCGGCGTTTCGGGTCGATGCTGGCGGGTGGGATCAGCCAGGGGTGTCGGTCGAAGCCGATGATGATGTCCCATCCGTGGTGGTGGACGTCGTCGTGGCAGCTGGTGCAGA
>NZ_JARJDD010000128.1:0-334 GCF_029269935.1 Gordonia sp. N1V | reverse complement strand
AAGCCACCGCGAAACTGCTGTCGTGTGATACCACGATCACCAAGATCATGCTCGACCCCAACGGTGTACCGCTCAGTGTTGGCGAGGCGAAACGCTTCTTCACCCCCGGGCATTCGGATCGGCAACGCCGCCGCCAGATCCGCATCGGCCGGCAAGACGCGCAGAAGATGAGTGGGTTGTCGGGGCAGATGACCCCGACCTTGACCGCGCACCTCGAAGCGGCTCCCGCCAGCCTCACACTGGCCATCAAGATGTCCGGGAAACGGGGTCAACCCCATTTGCGGATTTTGGGGGCGCGGGTGTTGGCGCACCTCGACCCCGACGGCCAACTGAC
>NZ_JARJDD010000127.1:0-339 GCF_029269935.1 Gordonia sp. N1V | reverse complement strand
ATGCTGACGCCCTTCCCACCCGGTGGCCGCCCTACCCGATGGACGGGCCCTTCCCGCCCGGTGGTCGAGGTGCCGAGGAGCGCCAGCGACGAGCCTCGAGACCTCTTGTGCCAACGTGCGTGCGCCGCGCCGCGATGAGGAGGAGCCGGCGAGGAGCGCAGCGACAAAGCCCCCCACAACGTGCGTGCGCCGCGCCGCGATGAGGAGGAGCCGGCGAGGAGCGCAAAATCCCGGTCGTGAATTGTCCGGGTTTGTCGCCGACCATCCGGTTGTGTTTCCCACAGGCGGGAGCGAGGTCACCGATGTTGGTGAGCCCACCTTTCGCATGATCTTTGGTGG
>NZ_JARJDD010000126.1:0-350 GCF_029269935.1 Gordonia sp. N1V | reverse complement strand
GGGTATACCCCAATAAAATCAACAAAATTCACCGCCACATAGGCGGCTTAGAAACATAGGGGGTATACCCCAATAAAATCAACAAAATTCACCGCCACATAGGCGGCTTAGAAACGCCGCGTGCGGCGAGCCTCGAGACCCGGCGAGACAACAAGCCTCCCAACCACATCCACCGTTTCAGACGCCGCCCGCGAGCCGAACTCGCAGACGCCCCCGCTGCACCAGCCGCGTCACGAGAAAATGTCGGCCGACGCCACGATGGCCGGGTTCGCCCGCACCCACACCCCCTCTGATTTGTGTGGTTACCCCCGTTTGCCGGACATCGGTTAAGCGGCTTCGGTAGCCGCCTG
>NZ_JARJDD010000125.1:0-362 GCF_029269935.1 Gordonia sp. N1V | reverse complement strand
GGCCCATGATCGACACCACCGAAGCTCTTGACGCCGAAGCGGTTTTCGCCGGGATCGTCACCCAACTCAGCGACCTGCAATGGGATCCGGAGATGACCGGGCCACAGGCCTTCGGTGCGAGTGGTGCAAATGGTGTCCTTGGCAGCGCCCGGCGTGCGCGCCGCATTTGATGCACCCACGATCACGCACGAGTAGGGCTTTGCGTTGGCCGGGGGTGAAGAAGCGTTTCGCCTCGCCAACCCGCCAGCCTCACACTGGCCATCAAGATGTCCGGGAAACGGGGTCAACCCCACCGCGTCGAGTGGGGTCGCTGCGGGTGATCGCACTTGGTGAGATCACCGGCGTCCCGGGGGCGCACCTCG
>NZ_JARJDD010000124.1:0-376 GCF_029269935.1 Gordonia sp. N1V | reverse complement strand
CCGAGCCCCACACCTCGACCTCGGACTGGCCCGCCAAACGCTCCCGATACACCCGCTCCGCCAGCGCGGCGGCTGCCAGGACCGCGCGCGCTTCATGTTTGCGGGACTCGCGGAGCAGGTCCGGCACCTTCCGCGCCACCCTCGACAAAGTACGCGCCGACCTGCACCCACCACCCGACACCACACAGGGTGATACCGATACCGATCTCGCCACACGCGACGACCGGGGATCGATGGCGCCCACCGACCGCACCTATGCCGACGCGCTGGCCCGTATCCGCGCGGAGTTGCATCCACCACCCGACACCACACAGGGTGATGCCGATACCGATCTCGCCACACGCGACGACCGGGGATCGATGGCGCCCACCGACCG
>NZ_JARJDD010000123.1:0-389 GCF_029269935.1 Gordonia sp. N1V | reverse complement strand
CGCCGAGATCTCCAACCGGCCGTCGTCGGTGATGCGGTCGCTGTAGGAGTTGATCTTCTTGTCCTCCGCAGCAGGCAACCCGCCAGGCGTCTCCGCGGCGAGCTCGTTACCCAACTGCCGCGCGTAGATGGTCGAGGTGCCGAGGAGCGCCAGCGACGAGGCCTCGAGACCCCGCTCGCCGACGAGTATCCGCACCACCCGTCGAGCCGAACCAGCACCGGCGCAAGCGGTCTCGAGGCTCGCCGCACGCGGCTCGCTACCGCTCAGTGTTGGGGAGGCGAAACGCTTCTTCACCCCCGGCCAGCGCAAAGCGTTGTTGGTGCGTGATCGCGGATGCATCAAATGCGGTGCGCACGCCGGACGCTGCCAAGGACACCACCTCGAGCATT
>NZ_JARJDD010000122.1:0-403 GCF_029269935.1 Gordonia sp. N1V | reverse complement strand
GAGAACTCCATAGTGATAATCCCATCCCGATGGTCGAGGTGCGCGTGCCACCGTGGCCCGGAATCCCTTCGACACACGGGGACGTTCCTATAACGTGTCAAGGGGTGTGGGAGGCGTTTTTTGTGGTGTGGTCTGATGCATCCGCGGTCACGCACGAGTAGGGCTTTGCGTTGGCCGGGGGTGAAGAATCGTTCTGCCTCGCCAACACTGAGTGGTACCCCGTTGGGATCGAGCATGATTTTCGTGATCGTGGTGTCACACGACAACAACCCCGACGGCCAACTGACCGACGATTCGGATCGGCAACGCCGCCGCCAGATCCGCATCGGCCGTCAAGACGCGCAGAAAATGAGTGGGTTGTCGGGGCAGATGACCCCGACCTTGACCGCGCACCTCGAAGCGG
>NZ_JARJDD010000121.1:0-412 GCF_029269935.1 Gordonia sp. N1V | reverse complement strand
CCCCGCGCGAGCGGAGCGAGCCGGAGCGTCTCGAGACCACCGCACACACCCGCTGAAACCCGAAACCAGCCCCGACACAAGAGGTCTCGAGGCTCCTCGCCTAGCGGCTCGTCACACCTCGACCACCGGAAAAGGCGCGCATCTGTTGTTTGAGAACTCCATAGAGATAATCCCCACCCGATGGTCGAGGTGGTCGTGTGCCCGTGGCCCGGAATCCCGTCGGCACAAGGGGTCTCGAGGCTCGTCGCTGGCGCTCCTCGGCACCTCGACCATCGGTCGAGGTGCCGAGGAGCGCCAGCGACGAGCCTCGAGACCTCTTGTGCCGAAGGGCTTCCGGGCCACGGACGGCCACGACATCTCGACCATCGGGTGGGGATTATCTCTATGGAGTTCTCAAACAACAGATGCGGTC
>NZ_JARJDD010000120.1:0-429 GCF_029269935.1 Gordonia sp. N1V | reverse complement strand
GGTCTCGAGGCTCGTCGCTGGCGCTCCTCGGCACCTCGACCATCGGATGGGAAGGCCCGGAGCGTCATTCGAACGCTTCCGCCCGATGGTCGAGGTGCGAGCCGCGTGCGGCGAGCCTCGAGACCCGGCGAGATGACAAGCCCGATACCGATCTCGCCACACGCGACGACCGGGGATCGATGGCGCCCACCGACCGAATCCGCCGCAGCCGAGTCCCGATCGGACACGGCTACTACGACCTCGTCGAAATCCTCACCCCCGACCCCAGCCCGGACTCGCCGATCGAGGCGGCTACCGAAGCCGCTTAACCGATGTCCGGCAAACGGGGGTAACCACACACTCGCGCGAATCTTACTGCAGGACTTGACAATTAAATTCGATTCTACAATCATGACAGGAGGCACAGTTCGTTAGGGATGATCTCACCCA
>NZ_JARJDD010000012.1:0-189885 GCF_029269935.1 Gordonia sp. N1V | reverse complement strand
ATGGTACTGCACCCTAATCAGTGTGGGAGAGTAGGACACCGCCGAACACAACTTCCGGGATGCCCCGCAACACCTAGTGTTGCGGGGCATCCCTCATTCAACCCACCTTCAGATCGGCCGACGGTGATGTGCCCGGGGTCGGCTCGGCCGAGGCCGTGACGAGGGAATAGATTGGCAACCATGAATGACCGTGACCGCAACCGCGGCCGCCGCCAGCGTCCGGACCGAGCCGATCAGTCGGGCCGCCCTCACCGTGAGGGTCGGCAACGAACTGACGGTCCCACCGACCCTGCTCTTCCTGATGACGTCGTCGCCTCCGATCTCGACCCCGATACCCGACGTGATTTGCTTTCCCTGGAGAAGGGGACAGCGGAGCGTGTCGCGCGGCATCTGGTGATGGTGGCCGAGCTCCTATACGAAGACGCCGATCTGGCTCTGGAACATGCTCGTGCGGCTCGGCGTCGTGCGGCGCGCGTCGGTGTGGTCCGCGAGACCGCCGGCGTCGCCGCCTATAACGCCGGTCAGTGGCAGGAAGCCATCTCCGAGCTGAGGGCGGCTCGTCGGATCACCGGTAGTTCGGCACTGCTTCCGCTCATCGCCGACGCCGAACGCGGATTGGGACGACCTGAGCGTGCCATCGAGATCGCGCGCAGCGAGGAAGGGCGCGCATTGCGCGATGACGAAGCCACAGAAATGCGCATCGTCGAAGCCGGCGCCCGCCTCGACATCGGGGAGCCCGAGAAGGCGTTGGTGACCCTTCAGCTGGAAGACCTGAGTCCGAGCCGCACCGGCACTGCCGCGGCGCGTCTGTTCTATGCGTACGCGTCGGCCCTCGAAGCCGCCGGCCGCCTTGATGAGGCGACGACCTGGTTCATGAATGCCTCTGCCGCCGACACCGAAGATGCCACCGATGCCGAGTTCCGGTTGATGGAGATCTCGGTCGGCAGTGCCGAGCCGGATGTCGACCCCACCCACGAAGACCAGCAGGACTCCGGAGCGGCCATCGCCGAGCCTGAGCCTGCGTCCGAGCCTGGGCCGGCGCCCCAGTCGGAGGCGCTGCGCAGTACCGAGTCGCAGCCCGGGTCTGTTCGGCAAGCGAGCGTTGCGGAGCCGGAGAGCGAGCAGGTTCCCGAAGCCGCCGTGGCACCGGCCAGGGAGACCGAGCTGGTTCCCCCGCCACCTGCGCCCGCGCGCGTCGTTGACGCGTACGACGCGTTGCTGCTCGATCTGGACGGCACCGTGTTCGCCGGGAAGAGCCCGATACCTGGTGCGCCGGAGACCCTGGAGCGGATCGACGTGACGACGATCTTCGTCACCAACAACGCGAGCAGACGCCCGGATGACGTTGCCGAGCATCTTCGGTCGATGGGCTTCACGGCGACCCCGCAACAGGTCGTCACCAGTGCTCAATCGGCAGCCCGGTTGCTCTCCGAGCACCTCGAGCCCGGATCGAGAGCCCTTGTGCTCGGCACCGACGGTCTCGCCCAGGAGGTGCGCGAGGTCGGGATCGCCGTGACGCGCAGCGCGGACGATCGTCCGCTCGCCGTCATCCAGGGCTTTTCACCGGAGACCTCATGGGAGAGCTTGTCGGAGGCCGCTCTGGCGATCCGGGCAGGCGCACTGTGGGTGGCCACCAACGTCGATGCGACTCTGCCTTCCGAGCGTGGGCTACTCGTCGGCAACGGATCCCTGGTCGCAGCGGTCGCCAACGCCACCGGCCAGGAGCCGCTCGTCGCCGGAAAGCCGGCCGCGCCCCTCATGGCCGACGCCATCAACCGCAGCGGCGCAGACACCCCGCTGGTGGTCGGGGATCGACTCGACACCGACATCCAGGGCGCACATTCGGTGGGCCTCGACAGTCTCCTGGTGCTCAGCGGCGTCAGCACGGCAGCAGACCTTCTCGCCGCACCACCGCAGCAGCGGCCGACCTTCGTCTGTGCCGATCTGTCGGGAGTTCTCGACCCTGCCGATTCGCTGCGCATCGCCGACAATGACGACTGGCGTATCGAGCAGACCGGCGACACGCTGACGGTGTCACCGGTGGCCGAGCCGCCCGCGACGCTGCGCCTGCTGCCATCACTGGCCGCTCGCGTCTGGGCGCTCGCCGACGCCGACGAGATCGACCTGACGGAAATCACCATCACCGCCGATGACCCGACGACCCGAAGTGCGCTGGAGGATCTGGGTCTCGGCGCCGAGTGAAGGGACGAGAGCAATGACCTTCCCCGACGATGCCTCCGCGAGGCCGGCACCGGCGATGGGGCCGACGCCGCAGATGATGCCCGGCGCGCGGCCCGGCGAGGTACATGCCGAAACCGTCGATGCCGTCGACCCCGAGTTGGCCGAATCCATCCCGGTGCGGGTGCGTGAGCTCCTCGGTCAGGTCGACGACATTCGCGAACAGTCCGGCGAGGCAATCGATTTGGTGGCCTTGGCGCGCCAGACACAACTGCTCGAACAAGCGCATGAGGTACTGACCTCGGCGTTGTCGGACGTGGACCGTCGGTGACCAGGCCAGCACGGACGAGGCGTCGCTGAGTGGCCGCGCGGGCGCGTCTCGACGCCGAATTGGTACGCCGTGGTCTCGCACGCTCACGCGAGCAGGCGCGCGAACTCGTCGACCGCGGGGCGGTCAAGGTCAACGGCACCATCGCCGCCAAGCCGGCAACCAATGTCGGTCGGGACACACCGATCGTCGTCGTCGATGACGACCGCGACGATTGGGCGTCGCGAGGAGCACACAAACTGATCGGTGCGCTCGACGCCTTCGAGCCGCAGGGCCTGACGGTCGCCGGCAAGCGGTGTCTCGATGCGGGCGCATCCACCGGAGGATTCACCGATGTGCTCCTGCGCCGCGACGCCCGCGAGGTCGTTGCCGTCGACGTCGGCTACGGGCAACTGATCTGGCGTCTGCAGAACGATGACCGCGTCGACATCCGCGACCGCACCAATGTTCGCCACCTCACTGCCGAACAGATCGGGGGTGCCGTGGACCTCGTCGTCGCCGATCTGTCGTTCATCTCACTGGCGTTGGTCCTGCCGGCCTTCGTCGCATGTGCGCGCCCCGGGGCCGACATCGTGCCGATGGTCAAGCCGCAGTTCGAGGTGGGCAAGGATCGCGTCGGTTCCGGCGGCGTGGTCCGAGATCCCGACCTGCGGGTGGAGGCCGTCGTCAAGGTGGTCACCGAGGCCGCGCGGCTCGGACTGGTCACGCGCGCGGTGACGGCGAGCCCGCTCCCGGGACCGTCGGGCAACGTCGAGTATTTCCTCTGGTTGCAGCGGCCGTCGGGCACGGTGTCGGCGTCGGACGATAGGGTCGGTAGCCGGGGCGGATCGCCGGTCGAGGGCGAGATACCGGACGCGGGTTCGGCACCCGATGTCCTCGACGGGAATGCGCTGCAGCCCGGCGTGGATCCGGACATCATCCAGATGATCAGGCAGGCCGTCGCCGACGGTCCGCGCTGAATGTCATCGCGCGAGACGAGAGGAGACCAGGTGGGCAACGCATCGGTCGCGGATTCGGTTGGCACAGGTGGTGCTTCCGATCCGGCCCGCGGGTCCGTACGGACCGGTTCCGCCCATCGCGAGTTCCTCGTCGTCGCGCACACCGGCCGCGAGACCGTCACCCACACCATCGCCGCGATCGCCCGGCACTGCGCCGAGGGCGGTGTGGCCTTACGGGTCGTCGATCACGACACCCACGTCGATCCCGACCCCGCGAGCGAGGCCCGCGCCTACCCGCAGTCGGTGGCCGATACCGGCCCGATACCGCGCCCACCGGAACGCAACCCCCTCGATCCCGCGCATCTGCGGGAACTCGGTGCGCAGGTGGAGGTGACCTCGGGCGACCCCGATTCGGCGGAGGGATGCGAGATCGTCATCGTGCTCGGGGGCGACGGCACCTTTCTGCGGGCCGCCGAGCTGGCCTATCCCGCAGGTGTCCCGGTCCTCGGAATCAACCTGGGCCACATAGGGTTTCTCGCCGAGGGCGAGGCGAACCGCGTCGACGAGGTCATGGCCCAGCTCGTCTCCGGGGACTATCGGGTGGAACCGCGGATGACACTCGACGTCACCGTCATCGACCCGGCCGACACCAAGGGCACGCCCCAGACCAGCTGGGCGCTGAACGAGGTCGCGATCCTCAACCGGACCAGCACCGGTGTGCTCGAACTGATCACCGAGGTCGACGGCCGTCCGGTGTCGGGGTTCGGGGCCGACGGCGTCCTGGTGTCGACGCCGACGGGCTCCACCGCCTACGCGTTCTCCGCGGGTGGACCGGTGATGTGGCCCGACCTCGAGGCGATCCTGGTGGTGCCGAGCAATGCCCACGCATTGTTCGCCCGACCCATGGTGACCAGTCCGCGGTCCCGGATCGCGGTGGAGGTCGACAAGCTCGGCCGCTCCGGTTTCGCCTTGTGCGACGGCCGCCGCCGCCTCGACGTGCCCGCCGGTGCGCGGGTCGAGGTCGTGCGCAGCGACCGATCGGTGCAGTGGGTGCGGATCGACTCCGACCCCTTCGCCGATCGGCTCGTCCGAAAATTCGATCTGCCGGTCACGGGCTGGCGGGGGAGGCAGGCCTAGGAGTGCTGGAAGAACTGTCCATCGCCGGCCTCGGCGTCATCGACGGGGCGTCGGCGCAATTTCCTCCCGGTTTCACCGCGCTGACCGGTGAAACCGGCGCGGGCAAGACCATGATCGTGACCAGCCTGCGTCTGTTGGCCGGCGGACGCGCCGACGCCGGGCGGGTTCGCTCGGGTGCCGCTAAGGCAACGGTCGAGGGGCGCTTCCGCGTCGCCGATCCCGACCAGGGCCCCGACGGGGAGGTCGCCGACCTTCTTGAGTCCACCGGCGCCGACCTCGACGACGACGGCACCGTCATCGCGATCCGCACCGTCAACGCCGACGGCCGATCCCGCGCCCATCTCGGCGGACGTTCGGTTCCGGTGGGTACGTTGGGCAAGCTCGTCAGCTCGGTGCTGACCGTGCACGGTCAAAACGACCAGCTACGACTGCTGCGACCCGACCGTCAGCGCGCCGCGTTGGACACCTTCGCCGGAGCGAAGGCGGCCAAGGCACTCGCCGCCTATCGCAGTGCGCGGGCCGAGTGGCTGGCAATACTCGACGAGCTCGACGAACTCCGCGCCAACTCCCGCGGACTCGCCCAGGAGGCCGACCGACTGCGCTTCGGGATCGACGAGATCGCAGCGATCGACCCCCAACCCGGTGAGGACGACTCCCTCGCGGACACCATCCGCCGTCTCACCGATCTCGAGTCGATCCGGTCCGCCGCATCGGGCTCGCACGAGATCGTCGCCGGCGAGTCGGGGTCGGTGATCGAGGGACTCGGTCAGGTGCGGTCGATGCTCGAGGCGGCCGCCGACGATGAGCTCAAACGTCTCGCCGGCCGCGTCGGCGAAACTCTGACGGTCGTCACCGACATCGGCGACGAACTCACCGCGTACCTGTCGGCGCTCCCGACCGACGCCGATTCGCTCGACCAATTACTCTCCCGCCAGGGCGAATTGAAATCGCTGGTGCGCAAGTACGCCCCCGACATCGACGGGGTGATCGACTGGCGCACGCAGGCGCAGATGCGACTCGAGCAGATCGAGGACCCCCAGGGCAGCGTCGACGACCTCGAGCGGCGCGCCGCCGCGGCAGCCGAGGTCGTCGCCGAGGCCGCGGCCACCCTGCACCGCATCCGTGCGAAAGCGGCCACGACGATGGCCGGCAAGGTGTCCAAGGAACTCGCCGGGTTGGCGATGGGGGACTCGACGCTGTCGGTCGAGGTCGGGCTCGAATCCGCCGATGCCGACGACCGACTGGCCATCGAGGTCGACGGGCAGCGCGCACACGCCGGCGCCGACGGTGCCGACCGCGTCGAATTCGCCCTGGTTCCACACAAGGGCGCCCGCCCGCTGCCCATCGCGACCTCGGCGTCCGGCGGTGAGCTGTCACGAGTGATGCTCGCTCTCGAAGTCGTTCTCGCCGAACCGACTTCAGGCTCGGTGATGGTGTTCGACGAGGTCGACGCCGGAGTGGGCGGGCGCGCCGCGGTGGAGATCGGGCGTCGTCTGGCCCGGCTGGCGCGTGCCCATCAGGTCATCGTCGTGACCCATCTCCCGCAGGTCGCTGCGTTCGCCGACAATCACCTCGTCATCGGCAAGAGCGCGAGCAAGGGCGCGGTGCAGACGAGTACCGTGCGTGCGCTCGAGCGCGACGAGCGGATCGCCGAACTCGCCCGGATGCTCGCCGGACTCGGGGAGTCCGATACCGGCAAGGCGCACGCCGAGGAACTCCTGACAACTGCTGAGACAGAAAAGAGCTCCTGAGTCGTTCGGTGTTCTTGATGCGCGTGTGACAAAAGTTGCCATTGTTGCGGCGCGCCTCCCGCAGTCGATGCGCGGGGCGGTCAATCATTGCCGTCATGAAGATGCCTGCACTGCTCGCGCGGAACACCGAAGAACTGCCTGGCGTCATTGGTATCGCCAGAATCGACAAGAACACCAAGCGCCTCCTCGAACGTGTGGGGCCGGGTGACATCGCGATCCTCGACGAGGTCGATCTCGATCGCGTGACCGCCGACGCGCTCGTGGAGGCGAACGTCGTCGCCGTCGTCAACGCATCCCGGTCGATCAGCGGCCGCTATCCGAATCTGGGTCCCGAGGTGCTGGTCGCCTCCGGCATCGTCCTGCTCGACGAGGTCGGCCCGGAGGTCTTCAAGCGGGTCAAGGACGGCGCCAAGCTCCGCGTCCACGATGACCGTCTGATGGTCGGGGACCGGCGTCTCGCGCGCGGCACCACGCTCGAGGAGCACGACATCGCGAGCATGATGATCGACGCCAAGACCGGACTGGTCGACCATCTGGAAGCCTTCTCCGGCAACACGATCGAATTCATCCGCAGCGAGTCGCCACTTCTGATCGACGGTGTCGGCGTGCCCGACATCGATGTGTCCCTGGCCGGCAAGCATGTGGTCATCGTCGCCGACGGACCCGATCGCGGGACCGAACTGCGTTCACTCAAGCCGTTCATCAAGGAGTACTCACCGGTTCTCGTCGGCGTGGGTGCGGGCGCCGACACCCTGGTGAAGGCGGGGTACAAACCGGCGATCGTCGTCGGCGACCCGGAACAGATGAAGGCGGCGACGCTGCGGTGTGGTGCGCAGGTCGTGCTGCCCGCCGACACCGACGGACACGCCCCCGGCCTCGAACGCATCCAGGACCTCGGCATCGGTGCGACGACCTTCCCGGCCGCCGGAACCGCGGCCGATCTCGCGTTGCTGCTCACCGACTTCCATGGCGCCGACCTCATCGTCACCGCCGGCTACGGCGGATCTCTCGACGACTTCTTCGACCGCTCACGTCGTGAGTCGACGCCGTCGACGTTCCTGACCCGGCTCAAGGTCGGACCCAAACTTGTTGACGCCAAGGCGGTCGCGACGCTGTATCGCAGCCGGGTGTCCGGCGCGGCCATCGCCTGCGTCATTCTCGCCGCGCTGATCGCCGTCATCGCCGCGGTGATGCTCTCGAGCGCGGGACCGGAGATCACCGATTGGGCTGTGGCCCAATGGAACCACTTGTTCGAGTGGGCTCGGGGAGTCTGGAACAGGTAGGACATGATTTCTCTACGCCAGCACGCCATCTCGTTGGTGGCGGTGTTTTTGGCCCTCGCGCTGGGGTTGTTCCTCGGCTCGGGGTTCGTGGGCGATCGCGTCAATTCCCTGACCGGTACGAGCCGTGATCGGATCGGCGACCTCGAGCAGCAGCGCGACGGTCTCAACGATCAGGTGAACGCCGCGAACAGCTTTGACGCCGCGATCGCTCCGCGGCTGATCGCCGATCAGCTCAAGGGGCACGCCGTTCTCGTCGTCACCACGCCCAACGCCGCCGACTCCGACGTCGACGCCGTCAAACAGTCGCTGTCGACTGCGGGTGCAACGTTTTCCGGGCAGCTCGGCCTCACCGACAAGCTCGTGCGCGACGACAGCGCCGAACAGGTCCGCACCATCGTCGACCAGACGATTCCCCCGGGTGCGACACTGCGTGCGGAACTGACCGACTCGGGCTCACGGGTCGGGGATCTGTTGGGGACCTTGGTGATGCACCGCAGCGATCAGAACGCTGCCGCGGTCGCCGATCGCCAGACCGGGCTGCAAACCCTGCGCGACGGCGGTTTCCTGACCTACGTCGACAACGCGATCCGGCCCGCCGATCTGGTGGTGTTCGTCTCCGGCGACGCGCTCCCGGAGAACTCCGGTGCCCAGGGGCAACTGGTCGCCCGGCTGGCCGCGGCGATGACCGCCCGTGCGCAGGGCGGTGAACTCGTCGGTCGCAGCGGTTCGGCGACGGGAGTGTCACCGATAGCGGTGATTCGTTCGGACCCGGCGTTGCGCAACGCGATCACCACGATCGACAACGTCGACGCCCAGACCGGCCTGATCACCACCGTCCTCGCGCTCGACGAGGAGAGCCAGGGCCGCTCCGGCTCCTTCGGCTCCGGTCCGGGGGCAAGCGCCATCACCGTCGGCGCGCAACCGGCTCAGTCCCAACCGGCCTGAGCAGTCCAGGCGCAGCGCACCACGCGCGCACATCGTCACCGGTGACCCGACGTCCGCCGCGACACGCGGGGCTGCCCGCCCCGTCGGTGTCGTGGCGGCGCGAGCCCGCTGTGGTGTTACCCTGGAGTCCCGTAGGTGAGCAGGCTTTCATGACCTGATCCGGCCGACGGGAGAAACGGTTTTGCGACCACTGCGCGTTCATACGGGCACCAAACATATTTTCGTGACGGGCGGAGTCGCCTCGTCCCTGGGTAAGGGCTTGACCGCCTCGAGTCTCGGTCAGCTCCTCACGGCCCGCGGTCTGCGGGTCACCATGCAGAAGCTCGACCCGTATCTCAACGTCGATCCGGGAACGATGAATCCGTTCCAGCACGGTGAGGTCTTCGTCACCGAGGACGGCGCGGAAACCGATCTCGACGTCGGGCATTACGAGCGCTTCCTCGACCGCAACCTGTCGCAGTCGGCGAATGTGACCACCGGACAGGTGTATTCGAGCGTCATCGCCAAGGAACGACGCGGCGAGTACCTCGGCGAGACGGTGCAGGTGATCCCGCACATCACCGACGAACTCAAGTCGCGGGTCCTCGCGATGCGTGAGCCCGGCGACGACGGCGAGGCACCCGATGTGGTGATCACCGAGATCGGTGGCACCGTCGGTGACATCGAGTCGTTGCCGTTCATCGAGGCCGCCCGCCAGATCCGCCACGACGTGGGGCGCGACAACGTGTTCTTCCTGCACGTGTCGCTGGTGCCCTACCTCGCGCCGTCGGGTGAGCTCAAGACCAAACCCACCCAGCACTCGGTGGCCGCGCTGCGCAACGTCGGCATCCAGCCCGATGCGCTCATCCTGCGGTGCGACCGCGACGTCCCCGAAGGTCTCAAGAAGAAGATCGCGCTCATGTGCGACGTCGACATCGAAGGCGTCATCTCCACACCCGACGCGCCGTCGATCTACGACATCCCCAAGGTGCTGCACAGCGAGCAACTCGACGCCTACGTGGTCCGCAAACTCGGTCTGCCCTTCCGCGACGTGGATTGGACCGAATGGGGGGAGCTGCTCAATCGGGTGCACGAGCCCCGCGAGACCGTGCGAATCGCGTTGGTGGGCAAGTACGTCGACCTGCCCGACGCCTACCTGTCGGTGACCGAGGCGATCCGGGCCGGCGGCTTCGCGTGGCGTGCGCGCACCGAGATCAAGTGGGTGCCGTCGGATGAATGTGCCACATCGCAGGGGGCGCAGGCCGCGCTCTCCGACGTCGACGGCGTGCTCATCCCGGGGGGCTTCGGTATTCGAGGCATTGAGGGCAAGGTCGGCGCGATCAGCTATGCCCGCCGTCGCGGCATCCCGCTCCTCGGTCTGTGCCTGGGCTTGCAGTGCATCGTCATCGAGGCGGCGCGCTCGGTCGGTCTCGACCATGCCAGTTCCGACGAATTCGATCCGGACACACCACATCCGGTGATCTCGACGATGGCCGAACAGCACGATGCGGTCGCCGGCGAGGCGGATCTGGGCGGAACGATGCGTCTGGGTGCTTATCCGGCGACGCTGAAAGAGGGTTCGGTGGTCGCCAAGGCCTACGGCACCACCGAGGTCTCCGAACGTCACCGTCACCGCTACGAGGTGAACAACACCTACCGCGACACCATCGCCGAGTCCGGGCTGGTGTTCTCCGGGACCTCGCCCGACGGGCATCTCGTCGAGTTCGTCGAGTATCCCTCCGAGGTGCACCCGTTCCTGGTGGCCACCCAGGCCCACCCGGAGCTGAAGAGCCGACCGACGCGCCCGCACCCGCTGTTCCGCGCGTTCATCGACGCGGCTCTGAAATACAAAGCGGCCGAACGGCTTCCGGTGGACCTCGGTGACTACGACGCGCCGCATGCCGAGAATGACGTGTCCGAGGTCGCGACCGCCGGGGCAGTCGACGCCGGAGGCGATCGCGCTTGAGCGACACCGCTTCCGACGGCGCCGGAGCCCACGACTTCGGGGTTCGTGGTTCACGCCTGGTGTACGACGGAGCGATCCTCGCGTTGCGGGTCGACGAGGTCGTCATGCCCGGTGGCCGAACCGCCGAGCGTGAGGTCGTCGAGCATTTCGGGGCCGTGGCCGTCGTCGCGCGTGACGAGCAGCGTCGGATCGCGATGGTCCGCCAATACCGGCATCCGATCGGACACCGCCTGCTCGAATTGCCTGCCGGGCTCCTCGATCAGGACGGGACGGAAACGGCGGTGGACGCCGCCCGACGCGAACTGGCCGAGGAAACCGACCTCGCTGCCGATCGGTGGCAGGTGCTGGTCGATCTGGATCTGTCGCCGGGTTTCACCGACGAGGCGCTACGCCTCTACCTCGCCGAGGGGTTGCACGCGCTCACCGCGGCCGAGCGCAGCGATGAGGAAGCCGACATGTCGATCGAGTGGATCGCCACCGATGATGCGGTCCGCCAGGTGTTCGACGGTGACATCGTGAATGCGACCAGCGTCGCGGGCATCCTGGCCGTCGCGGCGGCCGATCGGGGTGAGGTCACGTTGCGGCCGGTGGAGGCACCCTGGCGCGACGAGCCGAGTGCTTTCCGCGCCCGACGGGAGCGCGGCGCGCGCCGGTAGGCGCCGACCGGCGGCCACGCCGGGAGTCGGGGAGTGCGGATCGGAAGCGAGGAGTCGGCATGACCGAGCAGGTGGGCATCGACGTGGCGATCACCCGCTATCTCGATCATCTGACCGTCGAACGTGGCGTTGCGGCGAACACACTGAGCTCCTATGGTCGCGACCTCGGACGCTATCGGCAGTACCTGCGTGCACGGAAGATCGACGATCTCGCCGACGTGGCCGAAGCCGATGTCCGTGAGTTCCTCGTCGCGTTGCGCAGGGGTGCCCCCGAATCCGGGGAACGGCCGCTCGCGGAGAGTTCGGTGGCGCGAACCCTGGTGGCCACCAGAGGTTTTCACAAGTTCGCCGCGGCGGAGGGGCTGGTCGCCGACGACGTCGCCCACGCGGTTCGCCCGCCGAGCCCGGCTCGCCGGCTACCCAAGGCGTTGTCGGTGAGCGACGTCGAACGCATCCTGGACGCCTCCGGAGCCCCCGATCACGCACGCGCGCTCCGTGATCGAGCACTCCTGGAGCTCCTCTATAGTTGCGGCGCACGCATCTCCGAGGCCACCGGGCTCGATCTCGACGACATCGACACCGACACCCGGGCGGTGCGGTTACGCGGCAAGGGCGGCAAGGAGCGGGTGGTGCCCGTCGGCGGGCCGGCCGTCGATGCTCTCGAGGCATACCTGGTACGCGGACGCCCGACGCTCGTGCGTAGATCGACCGCGGCACTGTTCCTCAATGCCCGCGGGGGCCGGCTCACCCGACAGGGTGCCTGGCAGGTGTTGGCGGCGGCGGCCGAACGTGCCGGACTCGAGGGCGCGGTGTCGCCGCACACCCTGCGGCACAGTTTCGCCACCCATCTCCTCGACGGCGGAGCCGATGTTCGCGTGGTCCAGGAACTGTTGGGGCATGCGTCGGTGACGACGACACAGGTCTACACGCTGGTGACGGTGAACACGATGCGCGAGGTGTACGCGACCGCGCACCCACGGGCGCGGTGACGCGGTCGGCGACGAACGCTCATGGTTGCGGCGATGCTCCACGGGATCGTCGGCGCGACCCACTAGGCTTTGGTGGAGGTCCGGGCCGAAACGGCCGGGCCGAGACGACAGAAAGGGGGCTGCGCAGCGGTGAGTATCTCGAGCACCCGGCGACCCAGCGCCCACTTCGACGACCAGTACCGTCTCGAGGTTCCCAGCGGCGCGGACATCGACGAGACCGATCACCGCACCGCACGGGTCCAGGCCGACGATCAGATCGGTCCCACCGGTCGTCCCTACCGTCCCGTTCCCGAACCGACCCAGCTCGATCGGCACGGACCGGCGACGGTCATCGCGGTCTGTAACCAGAAGGGCGGGGTCGGCAAGACCACCTCCACGATCAATCTGGGTGCGGCCCTCGCCGAGTACGGCCGCCGCGTGCTGCTGGTCGACCTCGACCCGCAGGGTGCGCTGTCCGCGGGATTGGGTGTGCCGCATCACGAACTCGACGAGACCGTCTACAACCTGCTCGTGCCGCCGCACGCGCCCACCGACGAGGTGTTGATGCGTACCCGGGTCGACGGGCTGGACCTGTTGCCCAGCAACATCGACCTCTCGGCCGCCGAGATCCAGCTGGTCACCGAGGTCGGCCGCGAACAGGCTCTGGCCCGTGCGCTGCATCCGGTCCTCGATCGTTACGACGTCGTGCTCATCGACTGTCAGCCGTCGCTGGGTCTGCTCACCGTCAACGCCCTGGCCTGCGCCGACACGGTGCTGATCCCGATGGAGTGCGAGTACTTCAGCCTGCGTGGACTGGCGTTGCTCACCGACACCATCGAGAAGGTCCACGACCGCCTCAACATGCGTCTGGACGTCGGCGGAATCCTGGTGACCATGTTCGACGCGCGCACCCTGCATTCCCGGGAGGTGATGGCGCGGGTCGTCGAGGTGTTCGGCGACAAGGTGTACGACACCGTCATCGCGCGCACCGTCCGCTTCCCGGAAACCAGCGTGGCCGGCGAACCGATCACCTCGTGGGCGCCGAAATCTGCTGGAGCACAGGCTTATCGGGCTCTGGCTCGTGAGGTCATCGCGCGCAACGTCAAGCAGGCATGAGCGAACCGAGCGACGTCGGCGGGGCAGATGCTGCTCTCGACTCGGCACCGGCTGAGCCGGACTCCGGTTTTCGCGTACGTTTGGCGAACTTCGAGGGCCCTTTCGACCTGCTGCTCAACCTGATCAGTCAGCATCGCCTCGACGTGACCGAGGTGGCGCTGCACGAGGTGACCGACGACTTCATCGCCTACACCCGGGAGATGGGCCCGGAGTTGGGATTGGAGCAGACCACCGAATTCCTCGTGGTGGCCGCGACGCTGCTCGATCTCAAGGCCGCCCGTCTGTTGCCGTCCGGGGAGGTCGACGATCCCGAGGATCTCGCGCTGCTCGAGGCGCGCGACCTGCTGTTCGCGCGGCTCCTGCAATACCGTGCGTACAAGCAGGTGGCGGCGCTGTTCGGTGAGTTGGAAGCCGCTGCGCTCCAACGGTATCCGCGTGCGGTATCGCTGGAGGAGCGTTACGCCGATCTGTTGCCCGAGGTGACGTTGGGTGTCACGCCCGGAGGGTTCGCCGAGGTCGCCGCGGCGGCGTTGCGACCGCGGCCGATACCGACCGTGGGTCTCGACCACCTGCACGACTCGCACCAGGTGTCGGTGCCAGCGCAGGCGCAACGGATGGCGGGACTGCTGGCCGACAGTGCACCCGGCGACGGGCTGACCTTCGGTCAACTCGTCGCCGGCTGCGCCAGCCCGCTGGAGGTGGTCGGCAGCTTCTTGGCGTTGCTCGAACTGTTCCGGGAACGCGCGATCACGTTCTCCCAACCCGAGGCGCTCGGTGACCTGCGGGTGCTGTGGTCGGGGGAGCGAGAACTCGACGATCTGAGTTTCGACAAGGCAGAGGACTACGGATGACCGAGCCGCACGACGCACCATCCCCCGAGCGGGCAGTCGAGGACCAGGGACACAAGGACCAGGAACTCGAAGACCAGGGACACGGGGACCACACAGCCGAGGGTGCCTCCGAGCCCGGTCAGGGCGCCCTCGACGTCGCCACCGACGAGACCGTCGACGACGCGGAACTCCGCTCCGCACTGGAGGCCCTGCTGCTCGTCGTCGACACACCGGTGACCTCCGACGAACTGGCGAACGCGATCGGCGTCGACGCGCTACGGGTCCGGGAGATGCTCAACGAGATGTCGGCGGAGCTGACCTCGGCGCACAGCGGAATCGATCTGCGCTTCGCCGGGGACGGCTGGCGGTACTACACCCGAGCCGACTACGCACCCTACGTCGAGCGACTGCTGCTCGACGGTGCGCGCTCGAAACTGACCCGGGCCGCGCTGGAAACCCTGGCGGTGATCGCCTACCGGCAGCCCGTCTCGCGGGCGCGAGTCAGCGCGATCCGCGGCGTCAACGTCGACGGTGTCATCCGAACCCTGGTGGCGCGCGGACTGATCAACGAGGTCGGAACCGATCCGCAGACCACCGCCACCACCTACGGCACAACCGAATTGTTCCTCGAACGCCTCGGCCTCGCCTCACTGGAGGAACTGCCCGATCTCGCACCCCTGCTGCCCGACGTCGACCTCATCGACGACCTCGACGAGGAACTCAACTCCGATCCCCGATTCGCCAAACTCGCGGGTAAAGCGTCAGACTCAGAGGGGGCACCCGACGGCACATCGCCGATCGGCGTCGCCGACGACGACCTCGAGAATCAGGACTGAGATATGGCAACCGCTGGCCGGGACGGCACACCGGGACGACGCAGGACAGACAAGAACAGCAAGACCGACAAGAACGGTAGGGCAGACAGAAACGCCACACCGCGCGGCAAGGCCACCGGCGACCGTTCCCGGGCAGGCAACGCCGCGAGCGGTCGGCGCGGCGGCAAGCCTGCGGGCAAGGGCGCCGGCGGCGCGGGTGCCCAGCAGCCGGCACAGGCCAAGAAGCGGCACCGCAAGGGGAGTTCGCAACCCGATGTGAAGGCCGGTCGGATCCGGCTCAACAACGCCCGGCCCGCACGCCACCAGGGCCCCACACCCGACGTCGAGGAACAGGGCGCCACCTATGTCGCCGACGGGGTGCGCCTGCAAAAGGTGCTCGCGCAGGCCGGTGTGGCCTCGCGGCGCGGCGCCGAGGAGCTCATCGCCGCCGGGCGTGTCGAGGTCGACGGAGAGATCGTCACCGAGCAGGGTCTGCGGATCAATCCCGACACCGCGATCATCCGGGTCGACGGCGCCCGGGTCATCATGGACGAGACACGTCAGTACCTCGCGCTGAACAAGCCCAAGGGCTGGCAGTCCACCATGTCCGACGACCAGGGTCGCCCCTGTGTCGGTGACATCGTCGCCGAGCGGGTCATGTCGGGTCAGCGACTCTTCCACGTCGGCCGGCTCGACGCCGACACCGAAGGTCTGTTGTTGCTCACCAACGACGGTGAACTAGCCAACCGCCTCATGCATCCGTCCTACGAGGTGCCCAAGACCTATCTGGCCTGGGTGCGCGGTGAGGTGCCCCGGTCGCTGGTGCGCACGCTGCGTGACGGGGTCGAACTCGACGACGGGCCGGTCGCCGTCGACGGCTTCACCATCCTCGGTGTGCACCAGGGCGAGTCCCAGGTCCGAATCGTGTTGCACGAGGGCAGAAATCGGATCGTCCGTCGGCTGATGGAGGAAGTCGGTTTCCCGGTGCAGGCGCTGGTGCGGACCCACATCGGCACGGTGGCCCTCGGCGAACAGCGTCCGGGAAGTCTGCGGGTACTCGGGCGCGATGAGATCGGTGCGCTGTACAAGGCGGTCGGCCTGTGAACGGCGGTGTGATCGCGATCGACGGCCCCGCCGGAACCGGCAAGTCGAGCGTGTCGAAGTTGTTGGCGCACAAGGTCGGCGCGCACTATCTCGACACCGGCGCAATGTATCGCGCGGCCACCCTCGCGGTGCAGCGGGCCGGGGTGGATCCCGCCGACGCGGATGCGGTTGCCGCAACCGTCGACGCCGCCGATATCGCCTTGCGTCCGAACGGAGACGGCTCATCGCGGGTGTTCCTCGACAGTGAGGACGTCAGCGGTCCGATCCGCTCCGATGCGGTCACCGCCGCCGTCTCCGCGGTGTCGGCGGTCCCGGCCGTGCGAACCAAACTCGTTGCGCTGCAACGCCGCCAGGCCGAATCGGAGCTGCTGGTGGTCGAGGGTCGAGACATCGGCACCGTGGTGTTCCCCGACGCCGCGATCAAGATCTTTCTCACCGCATCACCCGAGGCGCGGGCCGAACGCCGGCACCGCCAGAACCTCGCCGCGGGTCGGCCCAGCGACCATGTCGAGGTCCTTGCCGCGGTGAACCGACGCGATCATCTCGACTCGACCCGTGCGGTGTCCCCGCTGCGGCAGGCCAACGATGCGGTGCTGGTGGACACCAGCGACATGACCCTGGACCAGGTTCTCGACCGGTTGGTCGAACTGGTCCGCGCACGGATCGGAGTTGCCTCGTGACCGACACATCCGACGCCCCCGGTGGCACGGCCGACGCGCTCGCCCTGCCGGGCGACGGCACCTGGAGCGACGAAACCGAGTGGGATCTCGGCGACTTCGACGACATCGAGGAGTTCGGTGAGGCCGAACGGGTCCCCGAGGTGGCCATCGTCGGTCGCCCGAACGTCGGCAAGTCAACTCTCGTGAACCGTATCCTCGGCCGCCGCGAGGCCGTCGTCGAGGACATCCCCGGCGTTACTCGTGACCGCGTCTCGTATTCGGCGACGTGGTCGGGCCGCCGGTTCACCGTCGTCGACACCGGCGGCTGGGAACCGGATGCGAAGGGCCTTCAGCAAGCGGTGGCGGCGCAGGCCGAACTCGCGATGCGTACGGCCGACGTGATCGTGCTCGTCGTCGACGGGACCGTCGGGGCCACCACGACAGACGAGGCCGTCGCCCGCACGCTGCGCCGATCGAAGACCCCGGTCATCCTGGTGGCCAACAAGATCGACAGCGAGCGACAGGAGGCCGAGGCGGCCTCACTGTGGTCGCTGGGACTCGGTGAGCCACACCCGGTGTCGGCGGCGCACGGGCGGGGCGCCGGCGATGTCCTCGACGTCATCCTCGAGCGGTTGCCGCATACGCCGCGGGAGGACGCCGGTGTCCGGCTCGGCGGGCCACGCCGGGTCGCGCTCGTCGGGAAACCGAACGTCGGCAAGAGTTCGCTGCTGAACAAGCTCGCCGGGTCGCAACGCTCGGTGGTCGACAATGTTGCCGGCACCACCGTTGATCCGGTGGACGAGCTGATCCAACTCGACGGCAAGATGTGGCAATTCGTCGACACCGCGGGTCTGCGGCGCAAGGTCCGCACGGCCAGCGGTCACGAGTACTACGCTTCGCTGCGGACGCGGTCGGCGCTCGACGCCGCCGAGGTGGCGATTCTGTTGATCGATGCCTCCGAGCCCATCACCGAGCAGGACCTGCGTGTGCTGTCGATGATCATCGACTCCGGTCGGGCGCTGGTGATCGCGTTCAACAAGTGGGATCTGGTCGATGAGGACCGTCGGTACACCCTCGACAAGGAGATCGACCGGGAACTCGCCCGGGTGCCGTGGGCGCGGCGGGTCAACATCTCGGCGATGACGGGCCGAGCCGTGCAGAAGCTGGTGCCTGCGCTCGAAGGCGCCCTCGACTCGTGGGACAAGCGGATTTCGACAGGGCCGCTGAACAATTGGCTCAAGGAGGTCATCGCGGCCACCCCGCCGCCGCTGCGCGGCGGACGCCAACCTCGGGTCATGTTTGCCACCCAGGCCGCGGTACGGCCACCCACATTCGTGTTGTTCACCACCGGATTCCTCGAGGCCGGCTATCGCCGCTTCCTGGAGCGCAGACTGCGCGAGCAGTTCAATTTCGATGGTTCGCCGGTGCGGATCAACGTGCGGGTGCGCGACAAGAGGGATCGCCGCAAACGCTGACCAGTCGGGTCCGAGATCGCCGGATTGCCCTGTGACATACTCCTTTCGTGCTCATCTTGGCAATCATCGTGTTCGGAATGGTCATCGGCGCTCTCGCCCAACTGCTCATCGGCGGCAAGAACATGTGGAACATCGACTGGGGTCTCGCGATCGTCGCGGGTCTGGTCGGATCGTTCGTCGGTGGACTCCTGATCAGCTTGATCTCGGGTGACGGGATCAACTTCCGCCCCAGCGGGATCATCGGGTCGTTGATCGGCGCACTGATCGTCACCGGCGGTTGGGTCTGGTACAAGAATCGCTCTGCCGCTTCCTGATCAGTGCCCTGACCAGCCGATTGGCTCCTCGGGTGGATCGTCGGCTAGTCTCATCTACGCCTTGATGACGAGAGCTTCTCGGATCAGGGCAACGGGCTGTGGCGCAGTTTGGTAGCGCACTTGACTGGGGGTCAAGTGGTCGCAGGTTCAAATCCTGTCAGCCCGACGCAGGTCAGAGGCGGTTTCCGATCAACGGAAACCGCCTTTTTCGTGTCTACACCCAAACGATGTACCCAAACCGGCATCACGGCGTCGGCGTACCCAACATCGCCCCGAGGTTGTCCAACGCCGACCGGGCCGCGTCGTCGGACGTGTGCCCGTAAATGTCGCCGGTGATCGCGATGGAGGAGTGGCCCAGAATGTCGGCCACGGCCTTGATATGCGCCCCACCCTCCAGCAGGCCCACGGCCGCCGAGTGTCGTAGCGTGTGCGCTCCCACGTCCTCAATCCCGGCGGCCTTGGCGGCGACCTCCACGACGCGGAGCATGTTCCTTGGGTCCACCATGGTCCCGGCGGCCGTGGTGAACACCATCCCCGTCTCGGTCCAGGTGTTGGCTGCGGCCTTACGCTCGGTGTCTTGGCGGAGCTTGTGGTCCCGGAGTTCGGCCACCAGGGGAGCGGCCAGTGGGACCCGTCGCCGGGACCGGGTGGTCTTGGGCTCCGAGAGCACCAGCTCGCCGCCGACGCGGCTCAGCGTGTGCCTGACCGTCATCTCGGCCTTGTCCAGATCCAGGTCGGTCCACGCCAGTCCGGCAACCTCACCGCGCCGTAGGCCGGTGAACGCCATGAGGACAACAGCGGCGTAGTACCGGGAGCCCCTGGCGTGGGAGAGGAGGCTCTGGACCTCGACGGCCGAGAGGTGGCGGGCCTCGGTCCGGGTGACCTTTGGACGCCGGACCTTGGCCACCGGGTTCGAGGCCAGAAGTCCATCCCTGACAGCGATCTCCAGCGCACCGCGCAGGACGGTGTAGACCTGGCGGACCGTGGACTCGGAGAGTTCCGCCTTGCGGAGCCGGACCACCAGCGCCTCCACGTCGCTGGGCTTGAGCCGGTCCAGCCGCTTGGCCCCCAGGTCGCCGGTCTCCAGATGCGTCCGCGACAGCCCGGCGTACAAGGCCTTGGTGGTCGCTCGGCGGTCCGAGGCCTCCAAGGCCGTGGTCCGCCATGTCTTGAGCCAGTCGGCCACGGTCACGGCCGCGTCCCTGGCGGGCTGGCCCTCCTCGATCCTCTGGACGACCTTCTTGAGTGCCGCGCGACATTCTCGGGCGCTGTCGCCGTACACCGAGACCGAGCGGCGTCGGTCGGTGATCGGGTCAAGGAACGAGATCCGGCCTTCCCAGCGGCCTGTCGGTCGCCCGTCCTTGCCCTTGCGTTGCCTGACCGAGCCCTCACCGTTCGCACGTTTACCCATAAACAGGAGCGTACAAGTCAAGTGGTCATGTTTACGTCTGAGGCTCCGATCGCCTGTAGGTGTGACTGACATCACGTGAGTTTCGCTGACGTCTGCGAGCTGCGAGAACTCGGAAGTATGCTTGACGGGGTTGGTCAATTCTGTTGCGCTACACTTGACTTCGCACTTGCGCAGGTGGCGGTCGGTGCCCATGGTGGGTTCACACACGAACATTGCCGAACCTAGGAGATCCCGCCATGGCCCCCGACGACCGACTTCTGGTCCCGATCACCGACACGCAAACCCTCCTCGGGGGTTTGGGTAGGACGACGATCTACGAATTGGCCGAGGCTGGGGAGCTGACTCGGGTACGCATCGGTACCCGATCGTTCATCACTGCCGAGTCGATCCACGCGCTCATCGAGCGCAACACCGAGGCCACCCCCGACAGCGCCGCGTGACGCAGGACAATCCCGACCAACCCCAGGATCGTCCCCGTCCCTCCGAGCGAATCGGAATCCAAACCGTGACAACAACTTTCGCTATCACCCTCGCCGGGTTCGTCCTCGGCTGGCTCAGCGCCCGGCCGCTCCGCGTCGGCGGTGGTGCCCGGTGAGCGAGACCATCACCCTCTCGACGACGGGGGAAGTCGCCACCGTCCAGGGCGTGGTCGCCGCTGAGATCGCCGCGCTCAAGGACCGGGCCCGTCGGGCCGAGGCCCGCACGGTCGCGCTCAAGACCGACGAACTGGCGAGGGAGCGGCGTCGGCGAGCTGTCCGGCGCGAACTCGACGCCGAGGAGCGAGCAGAGCGCGCTGCGGTCGACGGCAAGCTCATCGACCGGATTCTTGACGTTGATGGGTTTCTCGACGCCGAGCCGCCCATGGCTCTGGTCAAGGACGTGCTCGACGGCGGCGGCACCTCCATGTTCATCGGACATCGAGGCAGCTATAAGACCGCGATCGCCCTCGACATGGCGCTGTGCATTGCCACGGGCACGTCGTGGGGACGCCACCGGACAGAACGCGGGCGCGTCCTCTATCTCGTCGGTGAAGGTGGTGGGCGCGCGTTCGGCATCCGGCTGGAGGCATGGCTCACTCACCACGACATCGCGCGCGACGAGATCCGACCGTGGTTTCGTGGCGTCGATGGAGCAGTACCGCTCATGTCGGACGCCTGGGATGAGCTGGTCGAGTTCGCCAGGGACTACCGGCCCGCGTTGATCGTCGTGGACACGCTCGCAAGGCACCAGATCGGCCTCGATGAGAACTCTAACTCCGACGCCTCCGATGCCGTCGCTAAGGCCGACCATCTGCGAGCAGAGACCGGGGCGGCCGTCATGCTGCTGCATCATCCGCCCAAAGGTGGCAGCAGTGGGCGCGGCGCCTCGGCCTGGGAAGGTGCCGCCGACTCGGTGTTCCTGCTCACCAAGGACGAGCCGGTACCGGGTCAGGTCGAGATGGTCACCACCAAACAGAAACACCGGCCGGAGACGGGCAAGTGGGCGTTTCGTATCAGGCAGGTCGATGTCGCCGCCAACGGCATCTGGCCCACCTCCATGGTGCCGGTGCACGCCGACCCTCTGGTGGTCGACAAGGCCGCGGTCGAGGCCAAAGCTGCCCGCGACGCCGCGCTCCAGACCGAGGTCCTCGCGTACATCCGAGGCCGGGAGGCGGCCGACATGGCTCCGAACAAGTCCGAGTTCCGGGACCATTTCAACGCCTCCAAGCGCCGGGAGGCTGCGCTCGACGCGCTCGCGGATCTGCGAATGCGCGGGGAGGTCGAGGAGGTTCCTGGTAAGGGTCGCTCGCGGGTTCTGCACGTCGTTGCCGATGCCACGATTCTCCCGTTTTCAGCCTGCAACGAGGGCGCCGATGCCTAGACCTGTGCCGACCTATCCGCGCACTATCCGCGCTGGCTATCCGCGCAAGTGTCGTGCACCGTAGCGCGGATAGCCCACGCCACCTGACCTGCACGAACAGTTCTATCCGCGCATCCGCGCCAATCCGCGCACTATCCGCGTTCTCTATCCGCGCATCCGCGCTGGGCCTACAGGCCCAGCAGCGGCGCAGATAGCGCGGACCAGATCCACTAGACACTGGAGACCCGAAAATGACAGACCCACACGAGGCCTCGGCGAGGTCCGAGATCCTCACTATCGTTATCCGGGCGTTGGCCAGGGAGGCCGCGCGACAACACCCGATCCAGATCGTGACGGCGGCCTCGGGAGGCTTCGACGTCCACCTCCGGCTCGACGGCACCTACCGATCTCGCGAGGACGCCACGGCGGCGGCTCGGTTCCTCAGCGACGCGCTCCTCGACGCAGCACGGTTACCGGCAATACTGGCGTCGGCCGACGTTGACGCACCGCCCGGGTCCGGGGTGCCGGATCTCCTCGGCGCCATGTACAGCCAGCGTGTCGATGGCGGTGACCAGTGAGCCGCCCGACGCCCGGGCTTCGGACCGCCGACGCCGTGCGTGTCCACCTCCGGGATGATCCGGCCGCTGAGGAGGTCGCCGCAATCCAGGCCTGGGCCGAGGAGCTCCAGCAGATCTGCGACGCCTGGCTCGACTCACGGGAGCGGCTGCGTGCCGCTCAGGCCGAGCGGGCCGAGGCGCGTGAGCACATGGCCGCGACTGAGCTACTGCGGGGTGCGCGATGAGCGGCCCCGTGCCCGAGCGCGTCGACGCGATGCTCGACGGGCTGGCGTACCTACAGGCCACGGCTGAGGGTGACGAGGCAGGGCGCCGGGCGGTTGCCCTCAACTGTGATCCGGCACTCATGGTCGACGCGATCGCCGAGGCTGCGATCGAGTTGGCCGACTCGGCCGTGGTCGGCGGGGCGTCGGCGTGGCTGGCGGCGTTGCGTCGGGTGGTCGTCGAGCGTCGGGGTGATGAGACGTGATCCTCGGCCCGTGCTTGGGCTGCGGTGAGCCCACGGCCGCCCCACGGTGTCCTCAGTGCTCGGCGCAGCACGAGAGGGAGGTCGGCAGGCCTGGGACGACCGAACGCGGCTACGACGGCGCGTGGAAACGTCTCTCCGAGCGTGCCCGGCGCCGCCAAGGGTTCTGCACCGACTGCGGGACGACTGACGACCTCACCGTGGACCATCTGCCCCAGGCGTGGGTCCGGCGGTCCCAGGGCCGCGCTCTGCGGCTGTGCGACGTCGAGGTGGTCTGCCGTGGGTGCAACGCCAAACGCGGCCGTGCGCGGCCCTCAGACCCCAGGGGGGTTACCCCTGGTCAGGGCCATTCTCGACCCGCCGGTGAGTCAAACTTTGCGAGTCAGATCCCAGATAGTGAGACGATGGTTCCAGGAGGTGAACTGTGACGGCGTTATTGAATCTCGATCCGCGACCATTTGGCCGGAGAGAAGATGAGGTCCCAGAGCTTGCCGGTCTGCTCGCTGCCTCCGGCAAACCGCATGAACAGAACACCGCCCTCGATGGTCCACTCGACGTCCGGGTACGGGTGTCCGTCCTCCAGAAGTCCGTCGGTGAGTTCGGCCTTGATGAAGTGGACGCGCAGTGTGTTTCGTTGGGTTTCCATCCGGAGATGGTCGCATGAGGCCCGGCGCTAAGGGCGTGATCCTCGCTGATCCGTTGTCACTCAAGGGGTATCCGAAGGACCGGGCCCGGCGTCGGGAGCGGTTCATCGGCCAATACCTCAAGGTCCCCAAAGGCGTTGGCGCGCTTGAGGATGTCAAGCTCCGCAAGTTCCAGCGCGACATCATCCGGGAGGTGTACCGCGACGGTATTCGTACCGGTCTCGTGTCCATCCCGCGCGCCAACGGTAAGACCTCGCTGGCCGCGATGCTGGCCGTGGCGGAGCTGTTCGTTGGTCCGGCGTCGGCGGAGGTGCTGGTGGTGGCCTCGGATCAGCGTCAGTCCTCGATCACGTTGCGGCTGGCCAAGCGCATGATCGAGTTGAACTCCGAGTTGGCCGAGCGGGCGCACGTCTACCGCGACCGGATCGAGGTACCCGAGAACGACGCCTCGCTGGTCCCGCTCCCGGCCGAGCCGGGAGCCCTCCACGGACATGACCCGTCGCTCCTCATCGTGGATGAGCTGCACGTCGTCACCGAGGAGGTGTGGGAGGCTGTCACCTCGGTGACCGGCAAGCGGCCGGAGTCGCTCACCCTGGCGATCTCGACACCTGCGGCCTCGGTGGACAGCGTGATGTGGAAGTTGGTCGCCCACGGCCGCGCCGGTAACGACCCGGCGTTCGCGTTCAAGGAGTACGCCGCGCCGGAGGGATGCGCGACCGACGACGCCGAGGCCTGGAGGGCGGTCAACCCGGCCCTGGCGTGCGAGCGGCCGTTCCTGGCGCTGGACGGCATGGAGGCCGCACGGCAGACGCTGCGGGAGCCGGTGTTCCGTCAGCTCCGCCTCGGCCAGTGGGTGGGTCAGGTGGACCGCTGGCTCCCATGGGGAGCGTGGGAGGAACTGGCCTCGCCGGAGATCAAGGTGATGCCGCGTCAGCGGGTGGTCCTGGCATTCGACGGGTCGGCCTCGGGGGACTCCACGGCGCTCGTCGGCGCCACGTTGGGGCCAAAGCCGCATCTGTTCCTGGCCGGGATCTGGCAGAACCCGGGAGATCCGCGTTGGCGGGTCCCGCGCGCCGACGTGGACGCCAAGGTCCGGGAGATGTTCGACCGCTATGACGTGGTGGAGCTGGCGGCCGACCCGTGGGGTTGGCGCTCGGAGATCGAGACCTGGGCCGCACGGCATGGGGAGCGCCGGGTCTTGCAATGGAACACCGCTAACGCCCAGCGCATGGCCCCGGCCACCGATCGGTTCTACGCGGCGGTCACCACAGGACAGCTCACCCACGACGGTGCCGAGGATCTCGCCGCGCACCTCGGTAACTGCGTGGCCAAGTCGACCCCACAGGGCGATCTCGTGTCCAAGGACAAGCGCGGTAGTCCCCGAAAGATCGACGCGGCGGTGGCCGCGATCGTGGCCCTGGACCGGGCCGCACACCACACGACCAAGAAAAACCGAAGGCGCGTAAGGAGTTTCGCCTCATGAATGAACCAACCAACATCGAACTCGACCGGGCTCTCGACGTACGGGCCGCGCGGCTGCACATGCTCGCCCAGTACTACGCCGGAGAGCAACCGCTCGCGTTCCTCTCGCCCGATGCCAAGAAGGCGATCGGGCAGCGGTTCGACCGCATCGCCTGCAACCTGCCCCGGCTCGCCGTGTCGGCGATCGCCGAGAGGCTGCGGATCACCGGGTTCACCGATGCCAGCGGCGCCCGCGACGCCGCCCTGTGGGAGGCATGGGTCCGCTCGGACCTCGACCAGACCGCCCCAGCAGGGCATCGCGAGGCGCTGGCGATCGGCGAGGCTGCGGTCATCGTGTGGGCCAACGCCGCCGGTAAGGCAGTGGCGACCGTCGAGAGCGGCCGTCAGGTCGCCGTGTACCGGGATGCGGGCTCCCACGAGACCCTGGCGGCGGTGAAGCGGTGGTCGGATCTCGCACCCGACGGTACCGAGCGGCAAACGCGGTGGGTGGTCTACCGGCCGGACCGGATCGAGCATCTCGTCGGAGACGGTGCCAGCATCACCGGGGCCAAGGTCACCGGGGTGATCGACAACCCGCTCCTCGCGGTGCCCGTCGTCGCGCTGACCAACACCGACCGGCCGCTCGACGTGTTCGGTGTCTCCGAGTTCACCGACCTGATCCCGATCGTGGACGCGCTCAACAAGATCAGCGCCGACATGCTCGTGTCGTCCGAGTACGGGGCGCGGCCTCGGCGGTGGGCCACCGGCCTGGAACTCGAAGAGCGGCCCAAGCTCGACGACGACGGCAACCCGGTCGTCGACGAGGACGGTGAGGAGGTCCTGGAGGTCGTCAATCCGATCCCCGAGGACTCCAAGCTTCTGATCAACGAGGCTCCTGAGGGCAAGTTCGGGCAGCTCCCGGGCGCGGATCTGACCGGATATGACACCGCTGTGCGGGTTCTGCTCCAGCAGGCCTCGGCGGTCTCGGGCCTGCCTGGGCACTATCTGGGCATCACCACGTCGGTCCCGGCGTCTGCGGACGCGATCCGGGCCGCTGAGGCCGCGCTGACCGCCCGGGCCGAGGCCCGCATGGCGGTGTTCGGTCCGGCGTGGGAGGCGGTGGCCCGGCTGATCTCGGCCGTCGAGCGTGGCGGCGAGGTCACCGACTACACGCCTCGGGTGCAGTGGGCCGACCCCTCGACGCGCTCGGCAGCCGCCGAAGCCGACGCGGTGGTCAAGCTCCACGCCGCCGGAATCATCACCACAACCGAGGCCCGGACCCGCCTGGGCATCGACAACCCCGAGCAGGGACCGACAGCGGCCCCGATCACCCCCACCGTGACCCCTGAGGAGGGCGCAGCATGACCGACGACAAGCACACCGAGCAGGAGCAGACCACCGAGGACGCTCCCGACGCCACCGATTCGGCCGGCCAAACCGCCCCCGAGGCCTCGGACACCACGGCCAGCAACGCCGAGACTGACTCGGGGACAACCGAATCCGGCGCGACCGATGCCGCGTCGGCGGACACCGAGACCGCGTCGGACGGTGACACCTTCGACCGCGCCTACGTCGAGGACCTCCGCAAGGAGTCAGCCGGGTATCGGACCCGCGTCCGGGACCTGGAGCAGCAGCTCCACCGGCTCCAGGTGCAGCAGACCGGCGCGCTCGCCGATCCGGCCGACTTGCCATTCGACGCGGCGCACCTGGAGTCACCCGAGGCCCTCCAGGCCGCGATCGACGCCCTGCTCGCTGACAAGCCGCACCTCAAGGCGCGAGCGTTCGCACCCGGGGGAGCGGCGCAGGGAGCCCGTGGGCAGGTGTCGGGAGGCGTCGACCTCCTCGGCATGCTCCGAGGGATGGTGTAGCCATGGCCGGTGACTGGGGCGAGAGTTCGGGACTGAACATCGGCGGCCATTTCGGCGGCGAGGTCTCCTCCGAGGGCTCGGGTGCTCGGCTGAAAATGGGCATCCGCAATGTGCCGATCATCGGCTCGATCAACTTGGTGAACGCGAGCCTGCCCGGGTTCGCCCGAGGCGGCCAGATCCCAGGCCAGGCCGCCGGATCTCGGGCTGCGGCCGGGGCACACCGTGACCGGGTCGCGAGTCCGTCACCGTCACGGTCCGGTGGCGGGCGTCGGCAGGGTGGACGTGACGCGCCGACCGCCTCGGGGTCCTCGGCGGGCCACAGCCATCGAGCGTCGTCAGGTGGCGGCGCCAAACGGTGGCATGGCATCGGTAACGGGATCACCTTGGCGCCCGGCACTGGTATGAACCTCCCCGGTCGTTCAGGAGGTGGCCCATGCGGAAGCTGCCGCGCCGGTCGAACGGTTCCGATCTCGGGGCCGTGGTGACGTTGCCCGAGGCCTGGGAGTCATTGCCCAGGCCTCGGGTGTCCCATATAGTGGGACTTATCGCCCAGGTGGCGGGATAACTAGACGCCGAGGTGGCCGGGTGCCCAGAGTGCGAACACCGTTCAATCACAACCACTTTGGAGAATCCCGTGGCAACCGAAACCACCACCGCCAATCCGACTCTGCTCCAGGAGCAGGTCGCCAGCCTCCTGGTCCAGCCGCTTGAGGCGCAGTCCGTCGTCCTGGCGTCGAGCCCGAAGATCTTCGACACCTCCAGCCCGCTGCGCATCCCACGCCTGACCTCCGGGGCGTCGGTCGGGTTCGTCGCTGAGGGTGCCCAGATCCCCGAGGGTGACGTCTCGTTTGACGAGGTGAAGCTCCTGCCGTCGGATCTCAAGTCGCTCAAGGTCATCGTGCGGTTCACCAACGAACTGGTCCGACAGTCCGTGATCGGCCTGGACGCGGTGCTCAAGACCCGTCTGGTGACCGATGTCGCCAACGCCCTGGACACCGCCCTGCTGTCGGGCACCGGGGCGTCCAAGACCATCAAGGGCATCGTGAATCAGGCCGGGGTGCAGACCGGCGTCCTCGACGCCGACAACCCCGATTCTTACCTCGACGCGATCGCCAAGGCGCACGCGGCCGAGGTGACCCCGAATCGGTGGTTCATCAACAGCCAGGACTTCATCGCCCTGCGTAAGGCCAAGGACACCCAGGGCCGCTATCTGCTGGAGACCGACCTCACCGCCGACGCCGTCTACCGTCTGTTCGGGATCCAGGTCACCCCGACCAACAAGCTGGCCTCGGGCAAGGCGATCCTCCTCGACACCAACCAGGTGGCGGTCGCCCGTGACCTGGCGCCGAGCGTGACCCTGCTGCCGGAACTGTACGCGGCCACCGACGAGACCGCGATCCGCGTCGTGGCCCGCTTCGACCTCGGGCTCCTGCATCCCGAGGGTGTCGTCGTCCTCACCGCCGCCTGATCGGCCCCCTCAATCGTGGTCCGGGCATGGGTTTCGTCGCGGTTTCCCATGCCCGGGCCACCCCCGTTAGGAGGATGAGATGGCAGTCACGCCAACAGATCTCGTCAAGTGGCTCGGACAGGACACCACCGACACCGCGCTCATGGCCCAGGCCGGGCAGGCCGTCACCATGGCCTCGGCGATGATCGACGCCTACTGCCGGGGTGCCCACCTCAAGGCCGACGGACACACCACCCGGCCCGGTATCGACGCGGTCGTGCTCATGGCCTCGGCCCGGATGCTGGCCAACCCCGAGCAGCTGCGCTACGCGACCGGCGTCGTGACGTTCAACGAGGGCTTCGGCGGGTTCACCCTCGCCGAGCGTGCGGTCCTCGACCGCTACCGCAAGAAGGCGGCCTAAGGTGCCCCGGCTCCTGCTCCGCGACTCCATCACCGTCAAGGTCGGTGGTGGCACGAACAGTGACGGCGACCCGATCCCTCAGCAGACGATCGCCATGCGTGCCGAGGCCGTGCCGATCTCCGGCGACGAGCAGGCCCTCCGTGGCCGCATGGCGACCTCGGTCGAGTACCGATTCCTCGTCACCGACAAGCGCGCCGAGGGCACCACAACGCTGGTCTACCGGGGGCAGACGTTCACCTGTCAGGGCAAGTGGATGGTCTACCGCATCGGCGGCCGCGTCCATCACCTGGAGGTCGTCGCCCGCTTCGGCACGGGCTAGGCCGTACCCAAACGCTGACCCAAACCAGCTCGGAATCACGCCGGTATTCGCTCATGTTCGCGGGCGTGCGAGAACGACGAAAATTCTTGCAGCACAAAACCATAGATGAACATCTACGGACTCCCACGGATCTACCTGCGATAGCTGGGGGTCAAGTGGTCGCAGGTTCAAATCCTGTCAGCCCGACGCAAAGGCCCCGGTGAGAATCGATATCTCACCGGGGCTTCGTCGTGTCCGAGGGTCGTCGCCGCTCCCGTTGCGACAGGTACCGGATCTCGGTCTCGTTCTGGGTCAGTTCGGCCGCCGCGAGGAAGTCGGTGCGGGCGTCCGCCGCATCTCCTGCCGTATCGAGGAGGTGGGCCCGGATCGCGTGCGCTCGCTGACGAGTGAGCGGATGCTGCAGGAGCCCGTGCTCTTGATCGAGTCGATCCAGCAGTTCCAGCGCGGGTCGGGTGCCATAGGCGTGGGCCACGGCGACGATGCGGGAGAGCATGACGGGCCCCGCGGGCTCGACGTGTTCGAGGGCGAGGTAGAGGGCGGCGATCTGCTGCCAGTCGGTGTGCGCGGGGGTCGGTGCGGTGGCGTGGAGCGCGGCGATCGCGGCTTGTAGCCGGTAGGCCCCGATGCTTCCCTCGCGCCAGGCCGAGCGGGCGAGTTCGGTCCCCTCCGCGATCATCGCGTGATCCCACCGGCTGCGGTCCTGCTGTGCGAGCGGAATGAGATCGCCATCCGGCGTCGACCGGCTCGCGCGGCGCGAATCGGTCAAGAGCATGAGCGCGAGAAGCCCGGTGGATTCCACGTGCTCCGGCACCAGTTCGTGCAGGAGTCGGGTGAGGCGGATGGCCTCGGCGGTCAGGTCGGTGCGAGTGAGAGATCGACCGGCCGTGGCCGTATACCCCTCGTTGAAGATGAGGTACGGAACACGCATGACGGCGGAGATACGCTCCTCCACGTCGTCGTCGGCGGTGGCCTCGAAGCGCGCACCGCTCTTGCGTATCCGTTGTTTCGCGCGACTGATGCGCACCGCCATCGTCTGTTCGGTGACGCCACGCGTGCGCGATCTCGGAGGTTGTGAGCCCGCCGACGGCGCGGAGGGTCAGCGCGACGCGCGATCCGAACGACAGTGACGAGTGACAGCAGAGCATCAGCAGGTTCAGGCTGTCGTCCTGGTCGGATACGGGAGAACGCTCGGGCAGCGTCTCGGCGAGGACGTACTGGTCTTCTCGCCGACGAGCGGCCGACTCGGCGCGCAGCCCATCGACCATGCGGCGGTAGGCAACCCGGATGAGCCATCCGCGGGGGTGCTCCGGGATCGAGTCGGCAGCCCATTGCCGGCTCGCCGCGACGAGAGCGTCCTGCGTGGCCTCCTCCGCGAGATCGAAATGACCGAACCGTCGAACCAGGGCACCGAGGACCTGCGGCGCCTCTCGGCGCAGCAGGTCCTCGATCGCGGTCGATCCATTCGTCACGCGAAATCGTCACCCATGATCGGGCGGATCTCCATCGGTTCACCCAGGAGATCGACCATCCTGGCCACGATGTCCCGAGCACGCTCCAGACCGGAGACGTCGATGACGGCGAAAGACGCGAGCACCTCTTTCAGTTCCGCGAACGGGCCGTCGGTGATGACAATGCCCTTGCCACTCCTGCGCACCGTCGTGGACATCGCCGGGTGGCCGAGCCCCTCTGTGCTCACGAACTCACCTGTCGCGCGGAGCTCGGCCTCGAACTTCTGATAGGCGGCGAACGCCTCCAGCGCGTCGTCCGTGGGGGCATCCGAGGTGGCCACATCTCAACTCTCGCTCGGGGTATAGCCCAGGATGAGGAACTTCATCGTCGTGATCTCCTTGCCTCGAACCAAGGTCTTCATGCTAACGATCGGCTCGAACCGCGGCGGAGCAAGCGGATCGCCGTCGCGCTGCACCATCCGAAGGCGAAGAGGCCGGTAACGGCGACCTGGATGCCGGCGACTTCGGGAACGACCGGAAGGAGCAATGTCAGCGCCACGACGGCGTTGCCCACCGCGGAGAGCGACCGGCGTTCGCGGATCGATCGCACGAACGCGATCACGGCGGCGAGGGCGATCGCGGTGAACCCGACGATGGCCGCAACCATGTGCACCAGTGCGTGCCAGGTCGTCTCGGCCGCGGGACCATCAGGCGTGCCCACAGGGAAGCCGTGCGAGGGGTCCTGCGGGAAGATGCCCGCCGCGATGAAGCCCACTCCCGCCACAGCAATGAACAGCGGAAGCGCGGCCCGGCCGATGCCCGTGGTCACGAGGATGCGGTGGCCGACGGCCAGGCAGAGCAGCCCGAGCCCGGCGAGAACGAAGGTGAGCATCTGAACCCAGCCCCACTGTCCTGTCGAGAGCTGACTGATGGGATGGATCCGGAGATCGAATCCTTCGCGCGTGGCCATCTGCGCGAGGGCAGACAGATAGAAGAGGGGGCCGGCGGCCCCGGCGACGAGCATTGCGGACACATGCGGTCTCAGGTCCGCGAACCCCGCTCGGGGAGTCGCTGCGGGGACGGCGTGATGCAAGGTCATGGTGGTCTCCTGTGGTCGACGAGGTGCGTTGCACGGATACCTCGGAGCCCACCGCCGATTCTTGACGTCGCCGTTTCTTGACGTCCGCCGATCCCTGGTGTCCGACTGAATGTCTTTCGCGGGACTGCTGTGCGTGCCGCCGATGTCATTCCGCGCCTCTGGGCTCCGAGGTATCAGGTGAACGCGACCCGCCGGGTCGCTCTCGGAAGGAGAACACCCATGAACGACAACCCGATTGCAGACGTTACGGCCGAGCAGATCGATGCCTACGGTCTCGACGGCGCCCCAACTCCCAGCGAGGCTGTCGCCGCGCTCAACCGCCTGGTCGGCGAGTGGACCGTGACAGGAGGGGCCGAAGGCATCGTCCGCTACGAGTGGATGCCGGGGCGCTTCTTTCTTTTCCAGCACGTTGCGCTGACGCAGTTCGGTCAGGAGATCAGCGGCGTCGAGGTCATCGGCAACCTCCATCCGTTCGGCGAGCCGGTGCAGTCCGATGTCGTGTCACGGTTCTACGACTCGATGGGCAACACCTTCGACTACGTGTACGAACTCGACGGGGACACGCTCACGATCTGGGCCGGCGCCAGGAACGGTCCGGCGTATTTCCGCGGCTCCTTCGGCGACGACGATCGGGTGCTCGACGGCGCCTGGGTCTACCCCGGCGATGGCGGCTACGCGTCGGTGATGACGCGTCGGTGACCGCACCGGAGTCATGGCCGAGTGCTGGCGCACCAGCCATCGGGAACCTGCGACGCTGTCACGAGAGATAGGCGGCGAGTAGCCGGTTGAGAGCCGAATGTGCTTGGGCGCGAGCCACATCGGTATTCGCGTGTTGGGCGATCCAGAGGGCGGTTTCGTTCATGGCGCCGGACAGTTGTGCGGTGGTCGCGTCGAGCAGCTCCTCGTCGACGCCGGCCGCACGCAGGGCATCGCGCAGGTGTGCTGCGGAATTCTCGGCGTCGAGCCGACGCCACTCCTGCCAGCCGACCACCGACGGGGCGTCGATGAGCAGGATTCGTACCGCGGTGCCGGACGTGATCGCGTCGAGGAATGCGTGTGCTCCGACGCGGAGTTGGTCGCCGGGGTCTGCACCGGCCGCCTGTGCTGCTTGTACGACCGCATCGGCGACGCGCACCTGCAGCCGTGCGGCGACAGCGCCGAACAGTCCGGCCTTGTTCCGGTAGTGGTGATAAACCGCCCCGCGCGTGACGCCTGCGGCGCCGGCGACATCGTCAAGTGAGACGTCGGCGAAACCTCGTGACGAGAACAGTTCGGTTGCCGAGTCGAGAACGCGCTGGGCGGTCTGAGCGGCGTCGGCCGCGGAGGCGCGGGGCATGGACTCTTCCTTTACGTGCGGTGCGTATGTATTCTGATCTCGTTACATACTCACTGTACGTAAAGGGGAGTTCTCTTGTCAGTCACCAGTTTCTATCCCGTCCTCATGTCGCGCGACGTCGGCGCCGCGGCATCCTTTTATCGCGAACTCCTCGGGTTCGAGACGACGTTCGAGTCCGACTGGTACGTCAGTCTGAGATTGGGGGCCTTCGAGGTGGCCGTCCTGGCTCATGATCACGCCACGATCCCCGAGGGGTACGGAGCGCTCCCGCGAGGGGTGATCGTGAACCTCGAGGTCGACGATATCGACGCGGTCCACCGCAGCCTGGCGGCTGATCCGGACATCGAGATCGTCATGGGCCTCAGAGACGAGGACTTCGGGCAACGGCATTTCATCCTCGCCGCACCCGACGGTGTCCTTCTCGACGTCATCCAGCCGCTGCCACCGAGTGCCGAGTACGCCGACGCCTATGCGTCGGCGTAGCGGTGACACGATGGATCGGTGAGACGACAGGTGGCTGACACGACAGCCCCCGCGACGAAGCGAGGAATCCATGACGCTGCCCGATGATCTTGTTGCCCTGCTGCGCCGACCCGCACCGTGCCATGTCGCGACGATCATGCCCGACGGGTCGCCGCAGCTCACCCAGACGTGGGTCGACACGGACGGCGAGCACGTTCTCGTCAACACGGTGCAGGGGTTCCAGAAGGAGAAGAACATTCAGCGTGATCCGCGGGTGTCGATCAACGTCTCCGATCCCGACAACCCCGCGCGGTACTTCGAGATCCGGGGCCGTGTGATCGGGTCGACCACCGACGGGGGAGCCGAGCACATCGAGGCGTTGTCGCAGAAATACCTCGGAGCGCCGTATCCCTGGTTCGGAGGACGCGACCAAACCCGCATCATCCTCACCATCGACGCAGACAAGATCCACGGAGTCGGCTGAGAAGTCTGGGCCCTGAGCTGTCTGTGCAGGTGTCACCGGCGCTCGTGGGGAATCTTCTCGCCGGCGGTCACGTCGAACGGCAGTGTGTTGCCCGCCGGCGGTAGGGGGCAGGTCGCGAAGTCGATGAACGCGCACGGCAGGTTCGTCGCCCGGTTGAAGTCGATGATGACCTCGCCTCCACTTCTCACCACCTCGTCGTCGGCCTCGACGGCCACGCTGCGGTTGGCCGCGTACGTGGTCACCCCGGAGGTACCGTCGGTGAACAGCACGGACAGGCCACCGCCCTTGCCGTTGAATGCGATGAGGCGGTGGTCGACGCCGTCGCGGGTCAGGACGAGCTCGCCGGGCGAAACGTAGACGTGCGCAAGCCCTTCGGCCACGGCACCCACGGTCACCGGGCGGGGTGTCGAGTAGGGCTCGAAGGTGGCCGACAGCGCCCAGGCCGGGTCGGGGTCATAGGCAGGCACCCCACGGAAATCGCGGACGGTGGGCGCGTTCTCGTCATGCACCCGGATCAGATAGCCCTCGCCGCGGCGCGCGACTTCGAGGTGCACACCGTCGAGTTCGACGATCTCGCCGGCGCCGGTCGCATCGAGGTCGAAGTCGCGGGCTGCAAATATCTCGCCGCCGTCGGGTCGAAGGTGGCCGGTTGCGCCGTCGTACCACCAGGTGCCGGGAAGCCCGTCGAATCGGGTCGGCTCGGTCTCGAGCCACTCGAGTCGGTTGATCGACAACCACCCGAGCGGGTTCGCGAGATCGCGTTCGCGAGCGGTGTGCCACTCATACCACTGCTCGGCGAAATCGGCGTCGGTCGACAAGGTTTCGGTCATCGCACAAGGCTCCTGACGATGGTGGGGGATTCGGGGGGACCTGGGGTGGTCGACGCGGTGCTGCGCGTACCTGGTGCAACGCGCAGTCGTGGCCTGCTCGATGGCATTTCGTTCATCCTGCGCGCAACTCCTGGCCTCGGACGCGGGATACGGCCCGCGTAGTGTTGCCTGCTGTGTCCGATCCACCCGGTGGTCACGGGGCCGACTCCGTGTTCACGGTTGCCACCTTCAATGTCAACGGCATCCGCGCCGCGCGCCGCCGTGGATTCGACGAGTGGCTTGCATCCCGGTCACCGGACGTCGTGGCGCTTCAGGAGTTGCGTTGTCCGGCATCGGAGATCGGCGAGTTTCCCGGATACGCGGTCGCGGCCGACGTCGGATCGATCGTCGGCCGTAACGGGGTGGCCGTACTGACCAGGCGTCCGGGCACCGCGGTGCGCACCTGGGTGACCCACCCGCCCACAGCGCGCGGTCTCGGTGAATTCGCCACGCATGGTCGGTACCTCGAGGTCGACCTCGCCGAACAGCCTGTGACCGTGGCCTGCCTTTACCTCCCGAAAGGTGGACTTCCCGCACACCGACAGCGGCCCGGCTCGATGCGCGAGAAACCCGATGGCGGCCAGAAGTACGAACGCAAACAACGATTTCTCGCGGCATTCAGCCGGGAGTTGGACCGCAGTCGTCGTGCTGCGCACCGCGCGGGCCGTGACTTCCTGCTCGTCGGGGATCTCAACATCGCCCACACCCAGCACGACGTGACGAACTGGCGCGCTGCCCGCTCGATGGACGGATTCCTCCCCGAGGACCGTGAATGGTTCGAGTCGATCCTCGGGACCCGTCGCCTCGTCGACGTGGTGCGACGGGTACACGGAGCGCGGCCGGGCCCACTGACCTGGTGGAGCTGGGCGGGAGAGTCGTTCGCCAAGGATGTGGGCTGGCGAGTCGATCACCAACTCGCGACACCCCGACTGGCCGCGTGCGCGACCCAGGTGACGGTCGACAAGGAACCGTCGGCCGCGCAACGGCTCTCCGACCACGCCCCACTCGTGGTGAACTATCGCATGCACATCTGCCCCGATCCCGCATAGGTCTTGTCCACAGCCGTGCGCCGCGCCTACATCGCTGTGGATGGTCCGGACCCCGCCTCGGCACCGGCGATGAACACTGTGGCACAAGGGAATTCGCTATTACGCATATCCGGTACCCGGCGACCGTATCGACGACGCACACCGTGATCCAGGACTGTTCCTCGGTGCCGATCCCCTCGGCGACGCATGGGGCCTGGTGCCGGTCTCGGTCGAGACCGAGAACGGCGAGACGGTGGCCAGTGACTGCGTCTTCGCGCTCGACGCCAAGCCGCGCCCCACGATGCTGTACCTGGACAAGGCTTTTCGTGTATTCCAGGACATCTTCTCCGGCCGCGACGACGATTCCGGCCCGCGGGAGTCGTATACGTTGGTCGAGGGGATGCCCAGTGTGTCCTATGGACAGGACTATTCGTTCACCCCCTGGGTCCGGGTCCTCGATACAACGGACACCGCGGCGATCGCGCGTGATCTCATGCTGGTGCCCCTCGTGGCGGACGACCACCCGGCCCTCGCCCGCGGAATCACCTGGAAGGCCGAGGACATCACCAACTTTCTGCGCACCGCTGCGCAGTTCATGTCCGACCGGGCCGCGGCGGGCGATGGTGTCGTCTACACGATCAGGTAGGCGGCCGGGTCAGCCCTGGGCGAGTTCGGCCACGTGCTGCCATTTTTCCCACTCGGTGAGCCGGCTCGCGTAGTCGGCCTTCGCGATGTCGAGCGGGGCGGTGCCGAAGAACACCCGCAGCGGCGGCTCGTCGGCGTCGACGATCTGCAGGATCGCCGCAGCCGAGGCGTGTGGGTCGCCGGGTGATGAGGTGCGCGACCGGCGCGCCCGAGCCGCGGTCTCGCGGACCTCGTCATAGTCGGTGAGCGTCGTGGCGTGCTTGGCCGACGCCCCGGCCCAATCGGTGTCGAATCCGCCCGGCTCGACCAACGTCACGTGGATGCCGAACGCCTCGACCTCGGCGGCCAACGCCTGGGAGAAACCCTCGAGTGCCCACTTGGACGCGTTGTAGATGCCGATGTTGGCGAATGCGCTGATACCGCCGATCGAGGACACCTGAATGATGTGACCGGAGCGCTGCGCACGCAGGAACGGCAGCGCCGCCTGCGTGATCCACAGGGCGCCGAACACATTGGTCTCGATCTGGTCGCGCGCCTGCGACTCGGAGAGTTCCTCGATGAAGCCGAACTGGCCGTAGCCGGCGTTGTTGACCACCACGTCGAGGCGGCCGAAATGCTCGTGAGCACGAGCAACGGCAGCGATATCTGCGGTGCGATCGGTGACGTCGAGTTCGATCGGCAGGATCGCGGACCCGTAGGTGTCGACGAGGTCGGCGAGCGAGTCGAGGTTGCGGGCTGTCGCGGCAACGCGATCGCCGCGATCGAGTGCCGCGATCGCCCATTCTCGGCCGAAGCCGCGTGAGGTCCCGGTGATGAACCAGACCTTGCCGCCATCGGTGTTCGTGGCCTGATCGCTCGTCTCGGCACCGCTGTCCACAGGACTCATCGGGATTCTCCTCACATCGTTGGATGGGAATGCGTTGGATGGGCTCGGCTCCCGCGTCGGGAGTGCACACACCCTTGACATCAACGACACCGCGACGCAGGCATTCCTCGGGTGGACCGGGGTTGCGATCACCGCGGCCACAACGCTCGTCGGCTGCCGTCCCGGCAACAAAGGTGGGTGGTGATCGCCATCGACCCGGGAGGACCCATGACCGCCACCATCCGCACCACCGTTGTCCCGTTCGTCCTCACCGCGGCGGGAACCGGTGTGGCACAGCACCTCGTCAGCGAAGGGCCGGTGGCACACGAATTCGACACCGACGCCTATCCCGCATTCGGTGGGCGTGATGCCGCGCCGAGCCCGCTGTTCTACGCACTCGGCGCCCTGACCTCGTGCAACCAGGTGACCGCATCCCTGGTTGCCAAGGACTTGGGAATCTCGCTCGGCGCGTTCGACTTTCGGGTGCAAGGCGACCTGGACACCGCGGTGCTGGTCGCCGGGGCGGACGGCAACGCCAACTTCACCTCGGTCACCGTGCAGGCAACGGTGCAGACCGACGCCGACGCGGACACGTTCGCCGAGTTCGTATCGGAGGTGGAGCGACGCTGCCCGGTCAGCCAACTGTTCATCCGGAGCGGACTCGAATTCCGCAACGAGTGGACGAATGCTCCCCTGACCGAGTGACCCCTGACCGAGTGACCCCTGACCGAGTGACACTGTCGATGGACAATGACCGGCCCGTCACCGACCGATCGTCGGTGATGTGCCGCGGGGGTGGAAATACCCGGCGGGCCGGGTGCGTTGGCCCCGGGCATGAGCGATGAACCAGAACTGAGTCCGACCGATTGGGTGCGCGAGCAGACCGCGAAGATCCTGGAGCAGGGGACCACCGACGGGGTCCAGGTGGCCGACCGGCCGGTCGTGCTGTTCACCACGACCGGGGCGAAATCCGGCAAGAAGCGCTATGTTCCGCTGATGCGCGTCGAGGAGAACGGCCGATACGCGATGGTCGCCTCCAAGGGCGGGGCTCCCGAGCATCCGGCCTGGTACCACAACGTCAAGGCCCACCCGCAGGTCACCGTGCAGGACGGCCAGAAGGTCGCCGAGCTCACCGCCCGCGAGGTCAGCGGAGACGAGCGAGAGCACTGGTGGAATCTGGCCGTGGCCGCCTATCCGCCGTACGCCGAATATCAGGTCAACACCGACCGGCTGATCCCGGTGTTCGTTCTGGAGTGACACCCGCGTGGACACCCGCTAATGAAAACAATTATCATTAGCGGGTGTCCTCCCCCGCTGCAGCCCAGCTTCCTGTCACGGTCCTCTCCGGTTTCCTCGGATCCGGTAAGACCACCCTGCTCAACACCTTGCTCGCCAACCGCGAGGGCAGGCGCATCGCCGTCATCGTCAACGACATGAGCGAGATCAACATCGATGCCTCGCTCATCGACCTCGGTGGCTTCGACCGCACCGAGGAGCGCATGGTCGAACTCACCAACGGGTGTATCTGCTGCACTCTGCGCGAAGACCTCATCGACGCGGTCGGTGATCTCGCCCGGGCGGGTCGATTCGACCATCTCGTCATCGAATCGACCGGCATCTCCGAGCCCATGCCCGTTGCCGCAACCTTCGACTGGGTCTTCGAGGACGGCTCCTCGCTGGCCGACCTGGCCGTCCTCGACACGATGGTGACCGTCGTCGACTGCTCGACCTTTCTCACCGAGCTGGCGCGTGGTGAACGCCTCGACGACCGCGCCCTGCAAGCCGGCGACGGGGACGAACGCACCATCGCCGACCTCCTCGTCGACCAGGTCGAATTCGCCGACGTGGTGATCCTCAACAAGACCGACCTGGTCGGTGCGGATCAGCTCGGCCGCGTCGAGGCGACGGTGCGCCGACTCAATCCGCGCGCCCAGGTCATCGTCACCACCCACGGCGAGGTGCCACTGGACCGGGTGATCGGCACGGGTCTGTTCGACCACGAGGCCGCCGCGGCGGTGGCCGGCTGGGACGACGAACTCCTCGGCGGCCACGTGCCCGAGACCGAGGAGTACGGAATCGGGTCGGTGGCGTTCCGCGCCGAGCGGCCGTTTCATCCGGCACGCCTCGCCGACGCTCTCGACGGGCTCCGAGGAGTGTTGCGCAGCAAGGGTTTCTGCTGGATCGCGAGCCGACCCGACATCGTTGCAGTCTGGTCGCAGGCGGGCCCGAACCTCATGATCGAACCCGCACAGTACTGGACGCCGCCCGAGCACGACCCGCTCGCCGGGCCGGGTCAGGAGCTGGTCTTCATCGGGATTCATCTCGACAAGCGCGAACCCGTGCGCCTCCTCGAATCGGCACTACTGACCGACGACGAGATGCTCGCCGGACCCGAGGCGTGGGTCGGTTACCCGGATCCGCTGCCACGCTGGAACATTCCCGCGCAACACCACCACTGACGGCCGACGGGTCATGGTGCGCAATGTGCCATCGACGCAAGCGTCAGCCGATCCACACCGTCTTGATGTTGCAGAACTCGCGAATGCCGTGGGCGGTGAGCTCGCGCCCGTACCCGGAACGCTTGATGCCACCGAAACCGAGCTCGGGATACGAGGTGGTCATCCCGTTGATGAACACCTGACCGGAGTCGATCTCGTCGATGAAGCGTTGCTGCTCGGCAGGATCGGTGGTCCAGGCATTGCCGCCGAGGCCGAAGGTCGTGTCGTTGGCGATCGCGATCGCCTCCTCGATGTCGGCGACCCGATAGAGTGCGGCGACGGGCCCGAACGCTTCGGCGGCATAGAGATCCATTGTGTCGGTGACATCGGTGATGACGGTCGGCTCGTAGAACCAGCCCGAGCGGTCCAGACGGTGCCCGCCGATCAGCACGGTGGCACCGGCCGCCACGGCGTCGTCGACGAGCTTCTCGAGATCCTCGCGTCCCTGCTCGGTGGCGAGCGGTCCGACATCGGTGGCCTCGTCGGTGGGATCGCCGACGACGAGTTCGGCGAAGCCGGCGACGAAGGCCTCGGTGAACTCGTCGTAGACATCGGTGTGGACGATGAAACGCTTTGCGGCGATGCAGGACTGGCCGTTGTTCTGCACCCGTGCGGTGACCGCGGTCGCGGCGGCCGCGGAGATGTCGGCGCTCGGCATGACGATGTAGGGGTCGCTGCCGCCGAGTTCGAGCACCGTGTGCTTGACCTCGTCGCCGGCGACCGCGGCCACCGCACGTCCCGCCGGCTCGCTGCCGGTGAGCGTGGCCGCAGCCACCCGGGCGTCGCGCAGGATCGGCTCGACCATCGACGAGGGGATCAGCAGGGTCTGGAAGCAGCCCTCGGGTAGACCGGCACGCCGCAGCACGTCGGAGATGTAGAGCGCCGACTGCGGGACGTTCGACGCGTGTTTGAGGACACCGACGTTGCCGGCCATCAGGGCAGGGGCGATGAAGCGGACCGCCTGCCACAATGGGAAGTTCCACGGCATGACCGCGAGAATCACACCGAGCGGCTGGTAACGCATGTACGCGCGGCTCGCCCCGACGGCATCGGCGTCGGCGATCTCGTCGGCCAACATGGCGGCGCCGTGGTCGGCATAGTGGCGAAAGGCTTTCGCGCACTTGAGGACCTCGGCCTTCGCGGCCGAGAGGGTCTTGCCCATCTCCTGGGTCATCATCGCCGCGGTCTCGTCCGCCTCGGCCTCGAGCAGATCGGCCGTCGCATGTAGCCACCCTGCGCGCTGCTCGAAAGTCGTTCTGCGGTAACCGGGGAATGCCTGCGCCGCGCGGTCGAGCGCGGCGTCGACCTCATCGTCGGTCATGGGCTCGAACTCGCGGATCGTGCTGCCGGTGGTCGGGTCGACGGTGGCGATGGCCATGATCGTCAGTCCCTTCTGCATCGAGGGCGGTGGATATCGTGGGAGGTGGAGGAGATCCACCTCCCATGACTGTCCCTCCACGATTACCACCGTCGAGCCGATCGCAAACCCCGTCGAGATCAGCCACGGCGCCGCGCGGCAGGGCCACCACGCTCAGACGAAGATCATCCCGCCGTCGACGAGCACCGCCTGGCCGGTCATGTAGTCGGAGTCCGGACCCGCCAGGAAGGACACGAGTTTGGCGACGTCATCTCCGGTCGACACGCGTCCGAGCGTGATCCCGGCGGCCATGGCCTTCATCGACTCGCCCTTGCCGACGTGATTGATCTCGCCGAGGTCGTGGTCGATCTCCTCCCACATCGCGGTGTCGACGATGCCCGGACAATAGGCGTTGACCGTGATACCGTGCGGCGCCCATTCCTGCGCCGCGGACTGGGTCAGGGCACGCAGTGCGAACTTGGTCGAGCAGTAGACACCCAACAAGGCAAAGCCCTTGTGCGCGGCGATGGATGCGGCCCCGATGATCTTGCCGCCGGACCCCTGCGCGATCATCTGGCGAGCGGCCTCGGTGTAGCACAGGAACGCCCCACGTGAGTTCACGGCGTGGATTGCGTCGAACTCCTCCGGGGTGACATCGAGCAGCGCCTTCGTCTGTGCGACACCGGCATTGGCGACCATCACATCGAGTGAACCCAACGCCTCGGCGGTCCCACTGATCAACGACCGGACGTCGTGGCGCACCGACACGTCACCGGTGAGGTCGACCGAGGCGACTCCGGTCGCCTCGATCTCGGCGCGGGTGTCCTTCAGCTCACCGGCCATGGACGGTAGATCCGAGACGGCCACGTCGTGCCCGTCGCGGGCCAGCCGCAACGCTATCGCTTTGCCGATTCCCCGTGCGGCCCCGGTGACATGCGCGACGCTCATCGCTTCTCCTCGTTCTCGACTTCCCGGGCGCTGATCGGTCCGGTGCGCGCATGACGCTACGACGAGGAGTGACGTGGGTCATAGGGTTGCATGGCGATGCAACCCCCGCATCGGGTCGCCGCGCCCGCCCAACCGCCGATCAGCCGGCGGTGGCCATGCTGATCAGCGGTGCCAACGCATCGGCCACGATGCGATACGCGACGTCCTCCTCGGGGTGCACGCCGGGAAAGAAATAGAACCCGTGCGGCATCCCGGCGGGGAAGTACGTGGTCACCGAGGTGCCCGCTTCGCCGAGGCGATCGGCGAAGGCACGCGCCGAATCGATGATCGGGTCGTGGGTGCCGGTCGCGATCACCGTCGGTGGAAACGCATGCAGATCGCCCTCGATCGGACTGGCATACGGGTGATCCCACGGGGTGGTCGGCAGATAGGCGCCGCGGATGAATCCGGTGAACGCGGTGTCGTAGACGATGCCGCGCGGAGCCTGCTCACGAAATGACGACCAGCGCTCGAACTGGAAGTCCACCATCGCGCCCAACAGCACCACGGCGTCGGGGGTGCGAACCCCGTCGTCGGCACACCGCAGCGGTATCGCGGCGGCAAAGTTCGAGCCCGACGAGTCACCGGCGACTCCGAGGAAACGAGTGTCGCCACCGATACGTGAGGCATTGCCCGTCACCCAGCGATACACGCCGTAGGCGTCGTCGAGCGGTACCGGAAACGGAAACTCCGGCGCGAGACGGTAATTGGCCGACACCACCAACGCACGGTTGGTGGCGGCGAGTTTGCGGGTGAGGAAATCGCAGTCGTCGGAGCTGCCGACGGTGAAGCCACCGCCGTGGAAGTACACGAGTACCGGCAGCAGTTCCTCGGGATCGGTGCCCGTCGGTCGATACAGCTGGCAGCGGGCGACCCCGCCGTCGACCGGCACATAGATCTCGCTCACATCGACTTCCGGTACGGCCTGTGCGCCCGACGGCGGGACGAGTGTCGGATCGGGTTGGTGACCGTCGCCGACGTAGCCGCTGCGCACCGGCGCGATCATCAAGTCGCGCAGGGCAACCGGCGCCCGGTTGTTGGCGATCACCTGATACATCGGCATCGCCGGATCGTCCGGGGCGAAGTGGCTCAGGGCGTCGGCACTCGTCACCTCGGGATCGCTCACCCCGACGGTGACATCGACGAGTCCAGCGGGAATGGTGCGCAATTCGGGATCGACCATGCGCCGATTATCGCCGGCGCGGTGGGCGTGTGTGTCGCTTCGTCGCGATCGAGCACCGTCACCTACGATCTGCGTCCATGACCACGCGCACGACGCCGACGGCGGACCGGTTGCTGCACGCATTGGACCTGCCCTCACGGACATGGTGGCGACTCGTCGGACGAACAGTCGACCTCGACTCGTCCGAGCACGCCTTCCTGCGCGGCCCGATGAATCGTCGGCACACCGTCGGCGACGCATGGTTCGACGACCTCGACCGCTCGGGGCGGGTCCGCCCGATCTCCGCCGACGACGGACTCTTCGACGACATGAGTGTGCTCGACGGGCCCGACTTCACTGCGACACAACTGCATCCGCTGGTCCGGGACTTCTATGAACACACCGCGCGCTGGCGCATGGAGGTCTGGGCGCAATGGAATCCACTGCTTGCGCCCGGTGCGGCAGCGATCGCCGGTCTCTTCGGTCGCCGCGTTCGGCAGCTGGCGCTACCGACCGCACCATTGTCGGTGAGCCGCGGCATGACCAGTCGCGTGCGGGTGATCGATGACGTCGACGGACATCGTGCCGGAGCGGCCTGGCTACGGACGCTGCGTCTGGACGGCTCGGCCGTCTACAGCGGCTTCTATCGCAGCGCGATGCTGCCCGGATCGGCACAACCCCATGTGGCGGTGGTTTTTCCGCTGGAGGCGGGCAACGTCGGCGTATATCTGCGGCCGCGCGCCGAGCCGGATGGCTCACTGGTGTTGACCTCGCGATCGCGGACCTTCGGCGAGGACGGGGCGTATGTCACCGTCGTCCTCGGCCGACGGACCTACGCCGCCCGCGCCCCGTTGCGTGAGCGAATCCATGTGTGCGTCGACGACGAAGGAGAACTGCGCACCGACCACGCATTGGATCTCGGACCGATGCGGGCGTTGCGTCTGCATTACCGTCTCGAGCAGCGACCATCGTGAATCGGACCGCCCGTGAACCCCGACAGCCGTGAACCCAGATCGCCCGATCGTCAGGACTGATCCGCTTCGGTGCCGGCACTGCTCGCGAAGGCGTCGGTGATGGCGGTGACGAATCGGTCGACGTCGGTGGTGGTCGTGTCCCACGACGTCATCCAGCGGACCACTGCGGAGGGGCGGTCCCAGTCGTAGAAGTGCACCTGTTCGCGAATCCGGTCGGCGATGTGGACCGGGAGTCGCGCGAACACCGCATTGGTGGGACTGTCCTGGGCGAATCCGAGACCGGGGAGCGAGCCATTCGCGACGAGGTGTTCCAGTGCTGACCGCAGTCGCGCGGCCATCGCATTGGCGTGCGTGGCATTGCGGAGGCCGAGATCGGCGTCGAACAAAGCCAGGAGTTGCGCCGAGATGAACCGCACCTTGCTCGGCAGTTGGGTCGTCATCTTTCGCACGTAGGCGGTGCCCGCGGTCCGGTCCGGGTCGATGACGATGACCGCCTCGGCGCCGAGCGCGCCGTTCTTGGTGCCGCCCAGGCTGACCACGTCGACGCCGGCGCCGGTGGTGAAGTCTCGTAGCGGGAGGTCGAGTGCCGCCGCGGCATTCCACAGGCGGGCTCCGTCGATGTGCACCGCCATCCCGTGCTCGTGCGCCACCGCGCAGATCTCGGTGATCTCCTCCGCGGTGTACACGGTGCCGACCTCGGTGCACTGCGTCAAACTCACCGCCGACGGCTGTGCTCGCTGTGCGTCGCCGAGTGCGCGGGCAGCGGCGGTGATCTGTGCCGGCCGCAGCTTGCCGTCCGTGGTGGGCACATGGAGGATCTTGAGTCCCGAAACCTGCTCGGGTGCAGTGCCTTCGGAACCATTGATATGTGCCTCGGAGGTGGTCACGACGGCCCCCCAGCGCGGGGTCACCGCGGTCAGGGCGACGATGTTGGCCCCGGTTCCGTTGAAGACCGGGAAGACCTCGGCTTGCTCACCGAACTGCGCGGCGACCACGTCTCGAAGTCGTTCGGTGTAGACATCGGTCCCGTAGGACCGCTGGTGTCCGCCGTTGGCGGCGACGACCGCAGCCATCACGTCCGGGTGGGCACCGGCGTAGTTGTCGCTGGCAAAGGCGTGCCACGAGGAGTCGTGTATCGAGGGAAGCGTCACGAGTTCAGGCTCTCACAGGGTCGAAGGCGCTCGGGGCCGTGCTCGCCGCGCCGGGGTGCGGCACACTGAGAGCCATGCCGACGACGGATCGACCCCTGCGGTCGCTGGGTTTTCTCACGATCGGGTCGTTCGATGAGGCCGATCCGGCGGCCGGGCACCGCACGACCCTCGACGTCATCGAGCGAGCCGAGGACCTCGGCTTCGACAGTGTGTGGTTGCGCAACCGGCATCTGCAGTTCGGGATCTCCTCGCCGGTCGCGGTGATGGCCGCGGCCGCCATGCGTACCAGTCGAATCCAGCTCGGCACCGCGGTGATCCCGCTCGGCTGGGAGAATCCGCTACGACTGGCCGAAGACCTCGCGACCGTCGATGTGTTGTCCGGTAGTCGGGTCAATCCCGGTGTCTCCGTGGCTACCCCGATGCGTTACGACGACGTCAAGGCCGCGCTGTACCCGGAGACCCACGACATCGAGAACTTCTCCAAGGATCGGGTCGTCCGCCTGCTGTCCTGTCTGCGTGGCGACCCCGTCAGTGACTTCGAGGGCGTCGTCGGCATCGAATCGTTCTCGCGGCGTGTGCAACCACACTCACCGGGGCTGGCCGACCGGGTGTGGTACGGCGGCGGGCGCGAGTCGGCGATCTGGGCGGGGGAGCAGGGACTGAACTATCTGACCTCGTCGGTGGTCACCACCGAGGGCACCACCGCGCGCGACTTCGCGACCATTCAGGCCGAACACATCGATGCCTACCTGGCCCACCATCGTGACCCGGCGTCGGCGCGCGTGTCACAGGGGCTCGTGGTCATTCCCACCGACACGGCGAGCTCCGAGCAGATCGCCCGGTACCGGGCCTACGCCGAGGCACGTCTGCCGCGCACCCTCACCCCGCAGGGCCCGCGCGGCATGCTCTTCTCCCCGGACCTCGTCGGCCCGTCGGAAGTACTCGCGGAGATTCTGTACCAGCACAAGGGGTTCCAGCGTGCTGACGAGGTGGCGTTCGCTCTGCCGTTCAGCTTCGACGACGAAGACTACCGGCAGATCATCACCGACATGGCACAGCGCCTCGGGCCGGCGCTGGGGTGGACACCGGCGTGAGGTGACTCACGCTGTGCGACTCACACCGTGTGCCGTGCGCCGACGAGGAAGCCCACCAGTTCCTCGGTCAACGACAGGCACGCCGCCGCCTGGTCGGCAGGGCGGCCGCCGAGGGCGATTCCGCCGGTCCTCGACACGGTCGACGGATAGAGTCCGGGCCGCAGGAAATGCCCGGCTCCCTCGTACCGAATGTGTCTGTCCGCCGGGTTGTTCCGGCGCCCGAGCAGGGCATCGGCCATCGACTCCGAAGGCCAGAGCTCGTCGTCGGAGCCGCTGACCGTGAGGACGGGGCACCCGATGGCCTCCGCGGCGATCACCGCGTCGGGTGGGACGTCACGAGCGAGGCCTTCCTCGTAGGCGGGATTCAGTCGGAGCACGGTCGGACGGTGCGCCGCGACGTCGCGCGACAACCGCCAGGCGTTGCCGACGAGTTGTGGCATCAACGCCCCGCTCGGCAGTGGGGCGTAGGCGCACGGTTGTCCGCGATGAGTCCACGACGATGTTCCCGGGATCTCCCCGTCGGGCCCGATCGCCTGCCAGGTGACGCTGCTCGGGCTGAGCAGGATCACCGCAGACACGGCGAGATCGGCCTCGCGGGCCAGTGTGGCCGCGAGACCCTCGGCGCCGCGCGAGATGCCCATTGCGGCGACCGGGCCACCGACGTGCTCCGACAGCCAGTGCACGGCAGCGGCGAATCGCTCGAGTGGGATGTCGGCGATCGGAGCGGCGTCGGGACCGTCGTCGAGCCACGCATAGGCCAGTGCCGTGACCCCGCGGGACGCGAGAGCGCAGACGGCCGCCCGCTGCGAATCCACCCCGCCTTCCGATCCGCCGAAACAGACGACGGCGGGGCCGGTCGCCGACGCCGGTACGGCCAGCAGTGCCCGTCGCCCGTCGACGTCGATCTCGATCACCTCCACTGCCGGGTCGGTGGCCCGACGCAGGCAGGTCAGTGCCGCGCTCCGACCGTCCACGGAGGCCTCGACCCGGACCTGCCATGGTTGCTCCGGCGGGATGAACAGGTCGGCGCGGTCGGCCGGGCCGTCGAATTGCATCGCCCAGATCGGTTCGTCGGCGATCGTCTGGCCATTCTCGACCGACCCGCGCCAGGTCCACATGCGGCCGTACAGATCTGCCCCGGAAACGCTCAGCGCCACCGGCGAGGTCGCGCGGGTGGAGACGGTGATCGCGAACGGCTCGTCGTGGCGGGAGGTGTGCGGCACTTGCAGCTGTAGATGGGGATCGGTGACCGGCGGGGCAGCCGGCGGCTGGGGTACCGGAGCGCCGGGATCGGCGGCGCCCTCGCGCTCGGACATCGCCGCGGTCTTCTTGTCGAACCAGGACGGGAACACTCCCGACGCGGTGCCGGCCAACCCCATCATCGTGAACGGTATGACCCAATAGCAGAGCACCGAGGCCACCGAACCGCCATCCCGAATCGTGGCCTGTCCCTGGATGATCGGGGGAATGCACGAGATGAGCGTCATCAATGCGAAGACCGTGGTCCACATCCACGTCATCGCGGTGGTGATCACCCGGAAACCGTCGCTGCGGGCCGTCGCGGCGTCGACCGAGGCGGCAGCGTATTCGCGGACGAACGGGCGACCGATCAGCAGGCCCGTCAACGCGACGAGGAAGATGCCGGCATTACCCAGCGGCTGCAGCCATTGCTCGAGGAATCTGTCGCTGACGGTGAACGACAACACCGACAGGATCACGAACACCACGACCGCGCCGACCTCGAGGGAATGCCAGGGCTGTTTGCGGATGCGCTGCACGGCCACCGCGATCACCGACAATCCCAGCGCGATGAGCACGGCACCGCGAAACGGCATGTTGCCCACCAGAATCCAGTACACGATCCAGGGGGAGAATCCGATCAGGAAGCCCATGAAAGCCCACATTCTTCCGAAGAAACCCGCACGGTGGGAGTTTACGAGTCCGACCCGTCCCCGACCACGAGAATGCGACGAACTCCTCCACCGGGTGTGACACCCTGGTGAGATGACCGACGATCTCGCCACGCGCCTGCTCGAGGCCCAGATCTCTTTCACCTTGCGCGAACTGCGCGACCCCCACTCTTACGGCCAACTCGTGGTCGAGCAGGTCGATGCCTTCCTCGGCGACGTGTCCCGGTTGACCCTCGACGACGTCATCACCCGTGACCTGATCAAGCTGACCGCCCACAAGTACACCGTGCAGTTGCCGGTGGAGGGCTCGATCCCGGAGTTGGTCGGTGAGATCGCTGCTCGCCTGTACCGCCATCGCGTCAACGACGAGATCGCGATGACGGAGGTACTCGACGCACGGCACGCCGACGAATTGTTCACGGCGATCGCCGAGACCGGGATCGCCCGCCGGATCGCCGCGGAGATCGCGACCAGCCCGGCCGCGGTCGATGCCTGCGTGGATGTGGTGGCGCACGCCTTCGACGCCGCAGTCGCCGACGGGCGCGCGATGGCCGGCGGCCCTGGCGTGGCCGCCACGGTGGTCCGCGGGGTCACCCGGCTCGCAAGTCCGCTCGTGCCGGTGGTGTCCTCGGCGCTGACGATCCTCACCCGTCGGGGCGCGAGCTACGTGCTGGCCGCGGCCAAGGAGGACGGCGACGCCGTCCTGCTCGACGCGGCGCGCGATCTGTGGCGGTTGCGCTCGGACGACTCGGTCGGCTGGTGGCGCGAACTGGTGACCGACGACGACATCGACGACCTCGTCGTCGTACTGTTCGAGTTCTGGAAGTCCTTCCGCGACACCGACTATTTTCGCGCACTCCTCGACGAGGGCATCGACCACGTCTTCGACAAGTACGGTGCGGTGACGCTAATCGACCTCCTCGCCGACCTCGGTATCGGTCGAGCGGATCTGATCGAGGAGGGGCTGCGCTTCGGTCCGGCGGTGATGTCGCGGCTCGACGAGCGGGACATGCTCGAGCCGGTGGTCCGCCGACAATTCGAACCGTTCTACCGCTCCGAGGAGTTCCGCGCGGCGATCGAGGCGACCTGAGCGGTCGGTGACGACCGACCCATGACCCGGTGAACCGACACGCATGTGCCTGACCCGCCGGGCTGTCGCACCCCTTCGGTAGGGTGCACCGGGTGAGTTCGAGCGCACCGGCAATACCCGGAGTCAAGTCCGTCAACGCACGTCTGGCCGAAGAACTGGCCGTCGGGGAGCACCAGGTCGCCGCAGCCGTCGCGCTGCTCGACGAGGGCTCGACGGTCCCGTTCATCGCGCGGTACCGCAAGGAGGTGACCGGCAGCCTCGACGACGCGCAACTGCGCCTACTCGACGAACGACTGCGGTACCTGCGGGAACTCGACGAGCGCCGGGCCGCCGTGCTGGCCTCCATCTCCGAGCAGGGCAAACTCACCGACGAACTGAAGGCTGCGCTCGTCGCCGCCGACACCAAGTCGCGTGTCGAGGACATCTACCTGCCCTACAAGCCCAAACGCCGCACCAAGGCCCAGATCGCCCGAGAGGCCGGTCTCGAGCCGTTGGCGCAGCGACTGCTCGACGATCCCACCCTCGTCCCCGAGGACGTGGCGGCCGGATTCGTCGCCCCGGCGGACGGGGATTCCGCGGGTGTCGCCGACGCCGCGGCAGCCCTCGAGGGCGCACGTCACATTCTCATCGAACGGGCCGCGGAGGACGCCGAGCTCGTGGGCGCCGTCCGCGAGAAACTGTGGTCGCAGGGCGCGCTGCGGACCGCGCCGCGCTCCGAGGTGGTTGCGAAAACCCCTGCCGGACAGAAGTTCCGCGACTACTTCGAGTTCTCCGAACCGCTGGAGAAGATGCCGTCGCATCGGGTGCTCGCCGTGCTGCGGGGTGAGAAGGAGGACGTGCTCTCGCTGGATTTCGATGCCGGCGAGGACGACGAGTACGAGGCGATGGTCGCGGCCACGCTCGGTGTCGACCGGTCGCATCCGGGCCCGGCAACCCCGTGGTTGTCGCAGACCGTGCGCTGGGCATGGCGGACCAAACTGATGGTGTCGGCGGCCGTGGACGCCCGCGTCCGACTGCGTCAGCGCGCCGAGCAGGACGCCGTCGCGGTGTTCGCGACCAACCTGAAGGATCTGCTGCTGGCCGCACCGGCCGGTGCGCGCACCACCCTCGGCCTCGACCCGGGATTCCGGACCGGGGTGAAGGTCGCGGTGGTCGACGCCACCGGCAAGGTGCTCGACACGTGCGCGATCTATCCGCATCAGCCGCAGAAGCAGTGGGATCAGGCCAAGGCGACGCTCGGTGCGCTCATCGCACGTCATCAGGTGGAGTTGATCGCGATAGGCAACGGCACCGCGTCCCGCGAAACCGATGCACTGGCAACCGAACTCATCGCCGACATCAAATCGGCCGGTGCTGCGGTGCCGACCAAGGCGATGGTGAGCGAGGCCGGCGCGTCGGTGTACTCGGCCTCGGAGTACGCCTCGCGCGAACTCCCGGCCCTCGACGTGTCGTTGCGCGGCGCGGTCTCGATCGCGCGGCGCCTGCAGGACCCGCTGGCCGAACTGGTCAAGATCGAACCGAAATCGATCGGTGTCGGCCAGTATCAGCACGACGTCACCCCGGGCACGCTGGCGCGAAGTCTGGACGCGGTGGTCGAAGATGCCGTCAACGCGGTCGGCGTGGACCTCAACACCGCCTCGGTCCCGCTGCTCGCCAAGGTGTCCGGAGTGACGCCGACGCTGGCCGAGGCGATCGTCACCCATCGTGATTCGGTCGGTGCGTTCCGCAATCGCACGGCGCTGCTCGATGTTCCGCGACTCGGGCCCAAGGCATTCGAACAGTGCGCGGGCTTCCTGCGCATCCGCGACGGCGACGACCCGCTCGACGGTTCGGGCGTGCACCCGGAGTCCTATCCGGTGGTGCGTCGAATTCTCGATCGTTCGGGCATCGGCCTCGCCGAATTGATCGGTAACGAACGCACCCTGCGATCTCTGCGCCCGGCCGATTTCGCCGACGAGCGTTTCGGTGTGCCGACGGTGACCGACATCCTCGCCGAGTTGGAGAAACCCGGACGTGACCCGCGTCCGGCCTTCACCACCGCGACCTTCGCCGACGGTGTGGAGAAGGTCGCCGACCTCACGCCCGGCATGGTGCTCGAAGGTGTCGTCACCAACGTCGCCGCGTTCGGCGCGTTCGTTGATGTCGGCGTCCATCAGGACGGGCTCGTGCACGTCTCGGCGATGTCTGATCGCTTCGTGTCCGATCCCCATGAGGTCGTGCGTTCGGGGCAGGTCGTCCGGGTCAAGGTCCTCGAGGTCGACGTCGAACGACAGCGGATCGGCCTCACTCTTCGCCTGCAGGACGAGGTCTCCGGCGGTGGTGCGCGACGTGGCGGGGCCAAGGACGGAGCCAAGGACGGGGGTGCGAAATCGCAGCCTCGAAATGCTCAGTCCGGCACCAAGAACGACCGTCGGGGTGGCAAGCCGAAAGACGACGGCCGACGGGGTGGCAACTCGCGCCGACGCGAGACGGCCCCCAATGGCTCGATGGCACAGGCCCTGCGGGACGCGGGCTTCGGGCGTTGAGAAGCCGGTGACCGATGATCGGGTGATCACCGTCAGTGCCGTTGTGCTGCGAAACGAATCGGGTGCCCTCCTGATCGTGCGCAAGGTCGGTAGCTCCCGGTTCATGTTGCCCGGCGGCAAACCCGAGCCCGGGGAGGCTCCGCGCGAGACCGCGATTCGTGAGTGCGCCGAGGAAACCGGTGTGCGGTTGCCTGCCCGGGACCTGACCGAGCTCGGGACCTTCACCGCCGCCGCGGCCAACGAAGCCGGATTCGCGGTGCGCGCCAACGTCTTCGAGTGCCGTCGCGTGGTTCAGGACGCCACTGCGGCAGCCGAGATCGCCGAACTGCGATGGCTGTCTCTCGACGACGCGGGGAGTACACGCACCGAGAACACGTCGGTGTCGTTGGCGCCCCTGCTCGTGGAGCAGGTGATTCCCGCGCTGCGCAGCCGGGATCAACCGTCGGCCGGCGACGTTAGTCTGAACTGATGCCGATCCTCAACAAGGACATGACCCTGTGCATCTCGCTGGCCGGCCGACCGTCGAACATCGGTACGCGCTTTCACAACTATCTGTATGACGAACTCGGCCTGAACTTCATCTACAAGGCGTTCACGACCGACGACATCGCCGGGGCGATCGGTGGCGTGCGAGCCCTGGGGATTCGCGGATGTTCGGTGTCGATGCCGTTCAAGGAGGCGGTCATCCCGCTCGTCGACGAGATCGAGGAGTCGGCGTCGGTGATCGAATCGATCAACACGATCGTCAATGACAGCGGTCGGCTGATCGCGTCGAACACCGATGTCGAGGCGGTGTCGGCGCTCCTCGAGAGCCACGAGCTCGATCGGGATGCCGCGGTGATGGTGCAGGGCTCGGGCGGGATGGCGCGGGCCGTCGTCGGGGCGTTCCGCAGTGCCGGGTTCGGCGACCTCACCGTCGCGGCGCGCAACGAGTCCGCCGGCTCGGCGCTCGCCGACAAATACGGGTATCGCCACATCAGTGCTCCCGCACCCGGTGCCGACATCATCGTGAACGTGACCCCGTTGGGGATGTCCGGCGCCGATGCGGACGCGCAGGCGTTCGACGATGCCACGATTGCCGCTGCCGCAACGGTGTTCGACGTGGTTGCCTTCCCGTCGGAGACGCCGCTGATCGTTGCCGCCCGGACGGCGGGGAAGCAGGTCATCACCGGAGCCGAGGTGATCGCGCTCCAGGCGGCCGGGCAGTTCGAGAAGTACACCGGAGTCGCGCTGACCGCAGAGCAGGTCGCTCGGGCATCGGAGTTCTCTCGCCGCTGACGGTCCCCATCGCTGCATCGGATCTCACCGACGTCGCCAAGCTGAAACTCATTCGTGATCGCCACCGGTGTCGCCGGCACGTCGTACCTGATGTGATTGTCTCACCAGCACCACACATCACTTCTGTCACACCCATCGTTGTCATCGGAAACGGCGCAGCTCGTGTCAGAACGAACGCCGGGAAAGCCACGATTCATGAACATCCGTCTTGTTCGACGTGCGCGAGTGGCGGCGGTCGCGATCGTCGTGTCGACCATGATGGTGGGCGGTGGCATTCTCGCCGGAACCGGCGCCGCGAACGCAGCGCCCTGTGGCAACGGCGGCACCGGGTCAACCGGATCCTTGGGTTCCACCGGTTCACTGGGTTCGGGGTCGGCGGGCTCGGGATCACTGGGGACGGGATCAGGCAGTTCGAGCAATCCCAGCACAGGCCCGCAGGGGAATCTGCCTATCTATCGGGGACCGAGTACCAACACGGTCGCCTGGATCACCGGGCCGAAGAGTCCCAACCAGACCTTCTCGCGGTTCGGCATCTCCGGCACCGATCTCGGGATCAGCTGGGACAACGGTTCCGGGCAGACGCTGATGGCGTTCGGCGATACTTTCGGTGATTGCGCGGTCGCCGGACAACAGTGGCGCCACAACGTGTTGCTCCGGTCCAACGACGACGACTTCACCGACGGGGTCAGCGTGCCCGACGCGGTGCCCGGCGTCACCGAATCGGGCAGTGTGGTCGGTGCCGACGCCCCGAACTTCGCGACGCAGCTGATCCCGGCCATCGGGGTCAGTCAGGTGGAGGTCACCACGATCCCGACCGCAGCCATCTCGCTGCCCGACGGCGACGGCGGCTACACGCAATACATGAACTACATGTCGGTGCGGTCGTGGGGTGACGCGGGACACTGGGTCACCAACTTCTCGGCGATCGCCTACTCCACCGACAACGGGCAGACGTGGGCCACCGACCCCAACACCATCCTGATCAACGCCCCGGTGACCCTGGCGCTCCCGGGTGCACTGCGTGAGGTCACCTACAACAACGGCAAGTTCCAGCAGAGCGCCTACTTCCGCGGCCACGGAGCCGATGCCGGCTACATCTACCAACTCGGTACGCCCAACGGACGATTCGGCGCCGCGTTCCTCGCCCGATTCGCACCCGGGGACATCCGCAATCTCGAGAACTACGAGTACTGGACCGGCAGTGGGGCCGGACGTGGATGGAAACGCGACATCACCGCCATCCCCGACGACGGTTCGGCGCAGATCCTGCCGCCACCGGTCACCGAGGCGTCGGTCTCCTGGAGTCCCTACCTGAACAAGTACATTATGCTCGACGGGGACAACGGGATTCGTCTCCGGACCGCCGACCATCCCGAGGGCCCGTGGAGTGCTCCGACCTACCTGGTGCCGCCGGTCGCCGTCGTCCTGTATGGGCCGATGATCCAGCCGCACTCACCGGCGATCCTCGGTACCGGAAAAGATCTGTACTTCAACGCCTCCCGGTGGAGTGACTACAACGTCATGCTGCTGCACTCGGACCTGTCGAAAATCCCGTACTGACGCACGCGGACACGTGTCGCCGGTGCCGGGGTCAGTCGTCGGGTGTGGCTGCGTCGAACAGGCGGCGGAACAGATTGGTCTCGGCGAGGTCGACGAGTTCGTCACCACGACCGGACAGCACCGTGCGGATGGCGTACAACGTGAAGCCCTTGGCCTGCGCGGCGGTGATGGTCGGCGGGATCGACAACTCCTGGCGCGCAGTCGCGACGTCGAGGACGGCCGGACCGTCGTGGGCGAGGAACTCGCGCACGGCCTCATCCAACTCGCGGGGGTGTTCGATCCGTCGCCCGTAGATACCCAACGACTGTGCGACGGCGGCGAAGTCGGGATTCTCGAGGTCGGTGCCGTAGTTGACGAACCCGGCCGCCTTCATCTCCACCTCGACGAAATTCAGTGACGAATTGTCGAAGACGACGACCTTTACCGGAAGCCGATTCTGCGTCAGCGTGATCAACTCACCGAACAGCATCGTCAGTCCGCCGTCACCGGCGAGTGCGATGACCTGCCGGCCGGGCAGCGACGCCTGCGCGCCGACGGACTGCGACAGGGCGTTGGCCATCGATCCGTGCGTGAACGACCCGATCAGCCTTCGGGATCCGTTCATCGCGAGGTAGCGTGCGGCCCACACCACCGGCGACCCCACATCGGGGATGAACACCGCGTCGGGATCGGCGTACTTGCTGAGCAGCATCGTCAGATACTGGGGGTGGATCGGTGTCTTGCCGTCGTCGACGGCGAGTTCGTCGAGAGACGTCCGCGCCTTCGCATAGTGATCGAGCGCAGCACTCAGGTGGTCCGACGGCCGATCGCGCGTCAGCAGCGGAGTCAACGCCGAGAGGGTGTCGGCGACGCTGCCGACCAGCCCGATATCGACGCGGGTACGGCGCCCGATCTGCTCGCCGCGGATGTCGAGCTGGATGATGGTCGCCTCGGTGGGGAAGAACTGCTGATACGGAAAGTCGGTGCCGAGCATGACCAGCGTGTCGCACTTCTCGATCGCCCGATAGCCCGAGGAGAAGCCGAGCAGCCCGGTCATCCCGACGTCGAACGGATTGTCGTACTCGAGAAACTCCTTGCCGCGCAAGGCATGCACGATCGGCGCCTGAAGCGCGTCGGCGAACGCCACCACCTCGTCGTGGGCGCCGGCCGTGCCCGCACCGGCCAGGATGGTCACCCGCTGCGCACCATTGAGATGCTCTGCCAACCGGCGCAATTGGTCGTCGGTGGGCCGAATCACGGTGGGAATCGCGCGGATCGGTGAACGATTCTTGCGGCGCGCGGTCCTGGCCAGGAAGATCTCGCCAGGGACGATCAGGCACGCCACGCTGCTCCACAGCGGTGCGCATCGCGATGTCGAGAAGCCGGGGGAGTTGCTCGGGCGTCGAGACCATCTCGCAGAACGAACTGCACTCGGTGAACAGTCGCTCGGGGTGGGTTTCCTGGAAGTAGCCGCTGCCGATCTCGGCGGCCGGGATGTGCGCGGCGATGGCCAACACCGGCACCCGTGAGCGGTGGGCGTCGTAGAGGCCGTTGATCAGGTGCAGATTGCCCGGTCCACAACTACCCGCACAGACGGCGAGTTCACCGGTGAGTGCGGCGTCGGCCGAGGCCGCGAACGCTGCGGTCTCCTCGTGGCGCACGTGCACCCAGCCGATCGTGCCGTCTTTCCGCAGCGCATCGGTGAAGCCGTTCAACGAGTCGCCGGGGATGCCGTACACGCGCTCGGTACCCGAGGCCCGGAGAGTCTCGACGATTTCTGCAGCGACGGTGTGGGCCAAGGGATCTCCTCAGGTCTGGGTATCGGGACGTCGGGTGGGTCGGCCTCAGGTCGGTCGGAATCGGAGTCCGGCGACGGCGATGCCGTTCCAGAGGGAATTGGAGATCTCGTTGTCGCGCACCGGGATCACCTCGCCGCCATGGTCGAGGACCGTCACCACGATGTCGGACAGTACATCGTGACCGGTGTCGTCGACCGTGACCTCACCGGTTCGGGTGTCGATGCTACCCAGCACATCGACGGTGAAGTCGTAGAGCAACGTCGACACCGCGCCGGAGGTGGCGGCACGGCTGATGTCGGCCAGGTCGGTGGCCACCAGCCCGGAGGAGACGCCGTCGGCGATGCGATCGAGAACGGCATTGTTCCGCTCTGCATTGAGCGTGGGCATCTCGGCGCGGATGGCTGCGTCGATGCGGTCGGCATGCAATTCGTCGGGTGCACCCGGGACGGCGACGACACGACGCGTCGACTCGACGTTGCGATACAGATCGAGCAGCGGGTCGGCGGCGAACAGGAACAACGGTCGCTCGCCGTGCGGATCTCGCGGCGCCAGTTCGGCTTTCACTGCCTCGGCCACGCGCTTGGCGTACTGCTCGAGCAGAACCTTCTTGCCTTCGTCGCCGACGAGACGGCGAACATGGCCCCGGTCACGGATCGTGGCGCGATTGGTGGCGTCGGCTGCATCGACGGCGTGCTCACCGCTGAGTTCGAGTTCGGTGGCCACGGTGGTCGCGGTGGCCTCCCACAGATTCCATCCGTTGGCAGAAAGCGTCAACCCGAAGGCCGATTGGCTCGCGGTGACCGCACGCACGATCTGTCCGAGATCGAAATACGAACCGACCTGGGACTGATTCTCCAACCGGTTGGGCAGGGCGAACATCTCGACCTGGTCGGGGGTCAGGAAGATCGCGACCGATCGCGACAAACGCCCCCATACCTCGTCGGAACGAACCTTCTCCCACTGCGCGCGCAGCGACTCCTCGACGGCATGGCGAATCCCGGTTTCCCGCAGGGTTCGGATGCCCTGGTCAAAGGCGCTCTTGGCGTTCAGATAGCTGGTTTCGCGCGCGTCCGGTGCCGGTGAGGTCTCGGCGTAGATCGTGATCGCGTTCTCGCGCGGTGCCCCGAGCTCCTTGAGATCATCGAGGGTCGGGAGGGTGAAGCGGGCCATGGTCCGTCCTTTCGGGTCGTCCGTACGGCTGCCTCCTCACTGTAACCACGATGTCGACTCACACGTGGGGATTCTGTCGGGTGATCACCGATGGGCCGAGTGTCACGGCACCGAGAGCGGTTACGCGCCTTCGTAATTCGCGGTCGGCGGTGACCACGGCGAGCTGTGATGTGTCGGTTCGCGCGACCACGTCGACGATCGCGTCATCACCCGAGCCGTCGGCGTCGACGACGGTGACCGACGCGGTCGAGGCGATGCCCCGCGCCCGGCCCTCGACGACCAGGACGATGTTCACGGGCCCCTCGAACCCTGCGACACCGGAGTCGGCGACGGCGGCGAGCCGGTCCCGCAGGCGTTCGGTGGCCCCGCGCCGGTCGCGCCACCATCCGTCGGGCACCGAACCGACGACGTTGGCCGCATCCACGACGAGGACCGGTTGTCCGTCGGCGGGGTGATCGATGTCGGGCTCGCTGCGTGGCATGTCCCATGCACTCACGACGACTCGCGCCGGTCAACCCGTGACGCCGAACGACCAGGTGAATGCACCATCACGCATGATTCGGCTACGGTCGAGACATGAGCCTCGCCATCGGCATGATCACCATCGATTCGCTGGACCCGGTACGACTCGGCCGGTGGTGGGCCGACGCGATGGGCGGCACCGTCGTCGCCGAGAACGAGGGCTACTTCGTGATGGTCTCCCTCGGCGAGGGCGCACCGACCTCGGGTTTCCAGAAGGTGGAGGATCCGACACCGGGCAAGAACCGAGTGCACCTCGACCTCACCGCCGACGACCGCACTGCTCAAGCACAACGACTCGTCGACGCCGGCGCCACACGCATCGGGGAACACGAGATCGACGGATTCGCGTGGATCACCCTGGCCGACCCCGACGGCAACCAGTTCTGCGTGGCCTCGGGCCACTGATCGCCACGCATCTCCACCGATGGGCTTCACCAAGGCGCAACTGCTCTCGCACCGCGACGAGCGGATCGACGACCTCCTCGGTCCCGGATGCCGACTGCTGTTCGTGGGGATCAACCCCGGGCTCTGGAGCGCGGCCACCGGCGCACACTTCGCCCGGCCGGGTAATCGCTTCTACCCGGCGCTGCACCGCGCCGGGATCACCGACAACGTGATCGATGCGTCGTCGGGCATGAGCGAGGCCGATCGCGCGGCTCTCCTGAACGCGGGGATCGGCATCACGAACGTGGTCGAGCGGGCCACCGCAGCGGCTGCCGACCTCTCCGCCGACGAATTGCGCTCGGGCGGGCAACGATTGCGCTCGACCGTTGCCCGGGTCGCTCCGCGGGTGGTGGCGATCCTCGGAATCACGGCCTACCGCACCGCATTCGGGCAGCGCACCGCAACGCCCGGACGACAGCCCGACACCCCGGACTGGGCCGGGGCGCAGCTGTGGGTGGTACCCAACCCCAGCGGGCTCAATGCCCACGAGACCGTGGACTCGCTGGCTCGGGCCTATCGAGAGGTCGCGATGGCCGCCGGGGTGGTCACCGACTGACGTCCTGCGATCGTCCGCCCTGCGATCGTCGCGGCGTCACTCGATGTCGCCCGACTGCATCACGCGAATCCTGGCGGAGAGCAACTGCACCTCAGGGCGTGCGGCGGCATAGCGTTCCACCGCATCGAGAATCTCCACCGCGTGCGCCCGGTCCGGAGACACGACGGCAACCCCGATTCCCGTGCGCCGGTGCACCTCCCGGTGATCGACCTCGGAGGCGGCCACGGCGAACCGCGATTTCATCTCGGCGATGATCGGTCGGATCACCGACCGCTTCTGCTTGAGGGAATGAACATCACCGAGCAGGTAATCGAACTCTGCGAAACCGATCCACATCGTGGGGTGATACTACGCCCCGTCTGCACGGACGCACCGCGTGGGGGAACGTCGGGGTGCGCACGTGCGGGAGATCACCAGGGCGCGCACAGAAATCATTCCGGCGAGCCGAGCAGGGTGGCCACGTGGTCGGGGACGTATTTCGACAACGATCGCGGGGGACGGTGGTAGTTGCCGGTCTCGATGGGATGCTTGGGCAGGTTGACCTTCGGACTCGGGACCTCGTGATACTCGATGGTCGAGAGCAGATGCGAGATCATGTTGAGGCGCGCGTGCTTCTTGATGTCGGATTCGACGACGTACCACGGGCAGATCGAGGTGTCCGTGTGGACCATCATCTCGTCCTTGGCGCGGGAGTAGTCCTCCCACCGGTAGACCGATTCGAGGTCCATCGGGCTCAACTTCCATTGCCGCACAGGGTCGTTCATCCGTGCTCGGAATCTGCGAAGTTGCTCGTCGTCGGAGACCGAGAACCAGTACTTGCGCAACAGGATTCCGTCATCGATGAGCATCTGCTCGAAAATCGGTGTCTGACGCAGGAAACGTGTGTGCTCCTCGGGGGTGCAGAACCCCATCACCTTCTCGACTCCGGCACGGTTGTACCAGGACCGGTCGAACAACACGATCTCACCCGGCGCCGGCAGGTGGGCGACGTAGCGCTGGTAATACCACTGTCCCCGTTCACGATCGGTGGGGGCGGGCAGTGCGGCGACCCGCGCGACCCGCGGACTCAGATATTCGGTCACCCGCTTGATGGTGCCGCCCTTGCCCGCGGCGTCGCGCCCCTCGAAGATGACGACGACCCGAGCGCCGGATTCGCGCACCCACTCCTGCAGTTTCACCAGTTCGGTCTGCAACCGGAACAGCTCCGCCTCGTACACCGAGTTGGAGATCTTGAACTTGTCCGGCTTGCCCTTCTTTGCCATGCGGAAGAGCTTAGGCCGCGCACGGCTCCCATGCGCCCGACACGGCGGAGGTGGTCCTCACGCAGGCGAGAGTTTGGCCACGGCGTCGAGTTCACCCTCGAGTTCGGCGACGGAGGCATCGATCCGGGCTCGGGAGAAGTCGTTGATGTCGAGGCCCTCGACGACTTCCCAGCGACCGCCGACCGCCCGCGCGGGAACCGAGCTGACGAGTCCTTCGCGAATGCCGTACGCGCCGGTCGACGGCATCGCGACCGACGTCCAGTCGTCCCCGGCGGTACCCAGCACCCAGTCGTGGACGTGATCGATGGTCGCGTTGGCCGCCGAGGCGGCCGACGACGCCCCGCGCGCCTCGATGATGGCGGTGCCCCGGGTGGCGACGGTCGGGATGAAATCCTCGACGAGCCAGCGCTCGTCGGCGGCGATCTCGGCGCCGGGGGTGTCGCCGACCCGCGCGTGGAAGATGTCGGGGTATTGGCTTGCCGAGTGGTTGCCCCAGATGGTGACGCGACTGATCCGGCCGACCGGGGTCCCGGTACGCCGGGCGAGCTGGGCGATCGCACGGTTGTGGTCCAGTCGGGTCAGCGCGGTGAATCTCTCGGCGGGGACGTCGGGGGCGTTGGCAGCGGCGATCGCCGCGTTCGTGTTGGCCGGATTGCCGACCACGATCACCCGGATGTCCTGTGCCGCCACATCATTGATGATCCGACCCTGCTCGGCGAAGATAGCCGAATTGGCGGCGAGTAGTTCGGCGCGCTCCATCCCCTTGGTCCGGGGCCGGGCGCCGATGAGAAGCCCGAACCGGGCACCGTCGAACGCTTTGCGGGCGTCGTCGAAGATGTCGATCGACTCCAGCAGCGGAAATGCGCCGTCCTCGAGTTCCATGGCCGTGCCCTCGGCGGCGGTGACCGCGGCAGGCAACTCCAGCAGCCGTAGACGGACCGGGCGATCGTGCCCGAGCATCGCGCCGGCGGCGATGCGGAACAGTGAGGCGTAACCGATACTGCCGGCGGCTCCGGTCACGGTCACGACGGCGGGACTGACATCGGGCATGGTGGGTCCTGTCTGCGAGGGGTTGTCGGTGGTTCGGTGCTGCGCGGTACTCAGGGGTGATCTCGGGCCAGGACGACCACGGTCTCCGGGGTGTCGGCGGTGGCGGGTGCGGTCAACGTCAGGGCAGCGGCGTCGAGGTGCCAGACCAGCGGTTGGCCGGTGAAATGCGCCAGCCAGGCGTCGGCGCCCGCGCGCGGCGGCGGACACGCCATCATCGTCGATGCCAGTGCGCCGACCTGAAGCCTGGTGATCGGTTCGGTGCCGTGTGCGGAACCGGTGTGCAGCGCCGCGCCGCCCATGTGCCGATTGCAGCCGGCGGTCATCGAGATCCGCCCGGCGTCGCCGAAGGCGATCACCAGTGGTCCGCCGCCGGGGATCGCCGCGCCGGACACCGAGACCGAGGTGAACGACGAGCTCGCGGGCAGGGCCTGCGGCACGGATGGGTCGCCCGAGGCCGTATCCGGATCGCGCAGAACGGTGATCGCCACCGCGGCAGCCACGACAGCGAGGATCGCCGACATGGCGACGGTGCCGGAGACGGTGCTGTGTCGTGACCATGGGAAGACCACGAGGGCAACCGTAGTCGACGTGTTCTCCGCCTGCCGTTCTCGGCATCTGGCCGACGGCGATCGGCATGATGGATCCACCGTGCCACGGTGGGCGTCACAGCGGTGGCAGCGGCCGCGTACCGTGGACGGCGATTCGATCCGGGAACAACTGGTAGGAGAACGCTCGGTGGGAAAGCTGACGAACAGCATGTGGCGTTTGCTGGGGGCACAGAGTTCGCGGAACCAGGCCAAGTCGCTGAGCCTGCTCAAGGATGCCAAGGCACACACCGACTGGGCCGCCGACCTCGACGACGCGGACTTCCGCGCCGAGGCGGAAAAGCTCGACATCGGCGCCGATGGGGGAGATCGCGCGAAGTTCCTCGCCCTCGCCCGCGAGGCCGCCGACCGGTCGCTGGGTCTGCGGCCGTTCGATGTCCAGCTGCAGGGTGCGCTGCGCCTGCTCGACGGCGACGTCATCGAGATGGGTACCGGTGAGGGCAAGACGCTCGCAGGCGCTATCGCTGCGGTCGGATATGTCCTGGAAGGCCATCGCGTCCATGTCATCTCGGTGAACGACTACCTCGCGACCCGTGACGCGGAGTGGATGGCTCCGCTGTTCGCGGCCTTCGGCATCACCGTGCATGCGGTGTCGGAGAACTCGAGTCGTGCCGAGCGCAAGCAGGCCTACGACGGCGACGTCACCTATGGCTCGGTGAACGAGATCGGCTTCGACGTGCTGCGCGATCAGCTCGCGATCCATGCCGACGAACTCGTCTCGCCGACCCCCGACGTCGCGATCATCGACGAGGCGGACTCGGTCCTCGTCGACGAGGCGCTCATCCCGCTCGTCCTCGCCGGAACCGCTGATGTCGAGGTACCCGATCAGGCCATCCACGACGTGGTCGCGCGGATGAAGAACAAGCACTACGAGATCGACGTCGAGGGACGCAACGTCTCGCTCACCGACGAGGGTGCGGCCTTCGTCGAGGAGGAACTCGGCGGCATCGACCTCTACGACGAAGAGCACGTCGGCACGACCCTGGTCCACGTCAACGTCGCCATGCACGCCCACCACCTACTCGAGCGCGATGTCCACTACATCGTGCGCGACGGCGGAGTGCACCTGATCAACGCCTCCCGCGGTCGGGTGGCCCAGCTGCAGCGGTGGCCCGACGGCATGCAGGCGGCCGTGGAGATCAAGGAGGGCCTCGCCCAGACCGACTCCGGCGAGGTCATCGACACCATCACCGTGCAGGCATTGATCGGCCGCTACCCGAAGGTGTGCGGCATGACCGGTACCGCGTTGGCCGCCGGTGAGCAGTTCCGACAGTTCTACGACCTTCGGGTCTCGCAGATCCCACCGAACACCCCCAACATCCGCAAGGATCTGCCCGACCGCGTCTACGACACCAAGGCCAACAAGGTGGAGGCGGTCGTCGCCTACGTCAAAGAGGTGCACGAGACCGGTCAGCCGGTCCTCATCGGCACCCACGACGTCGCCGAGTCCGAAGAACTCGCGTACTTCCTGGAGAAGGCCGGCGTGGGATGCGTGGTCCTCAACGCGAAGAACGATGCCGAAGAGGCCAAGATCATCGCCGAGGCGGGCACCAAGGACGCCGTCACGGTGTCGACGCAGATGGCCGGACGCGGCACCGACATCCGATTGGGCGGATCGTCCGACGACGAGACGGCTCGCGAGGAGATCATCGAACTCGGCGGACTGTGCGTGGTCGGCACCGGGCGGCACGACACCGAACGTCTCGACAACCAGCTGCGTGGCCGCGCCGGCCGTCAGGGTGACCCGGGGATGTCGGTCTTCTTCAGCAGCCTCGAGGATCCCGTCGTCACCAAGAATCTCTCGTTCAAGCGTGATCCCGTCGCGCAGTCCGAGGACGGGTCGATGGGATCGAAGGGAATCGACCTCATCGAGCAGGCCCAACGGGTGGCCGAGGGCGTGATGCTCGAATTGCACGCCAACACCTGGCGTTACAACCAGCTGGTGAATCAGCAACGCGAGATCGTGGTCAAACGCCGGATGGAGGTGTTGACCACCGACTCCGCGCTCAAGGAACTCCGTGATCTCGAACCGGAGCGGTACGCCGAACTCACCGGAACCGCCAAGGCAGAGGGTGCGGCCGGGGCGGATGAGAAGGCCGGGGTGGATGAGAAGGCCGGGGTGGATGAGAAGGCGGCGGAGGTCGAGGAGACTGCAGGGGCCGCCACCGAGGACAGCGCGACCGAGGACAGTGCCGCCGCGGACAGTGTCACCGAGGCGAACACGACCGACCAGGCCCACGCGTCCGACGCATCCGACGTGACCGAGGAGAAGTCGCGGTGGATCCCCGTCGAGCCGCTCGCCGACGACGTGCTCGAGCAGGCGGCCCGCGAGATCATGCTCTACCACCTCGATCGCGAATGGGCCGATCACCTGGCCTTCGTCTCCGACGTCCGGGCGAGCATCCACCTGCGTGCGATCGGGCGGGAGAGTCCGCTCGACGAGTTCCACCGGCTCATCCTGGCCGAGTTCTCCGAGCTGCCGACACGGGCGATCGACAAGTCGCGCAAGACCTTCCGCGAGGCGGTGATCACCCCGGACGGGGTGGACCTGGGAGCCGCGGACCTGCACCGGTCGACGATGACGTGGACCTACATGGTTCACGACAACCTGTTCGCGTCCGGCGGCGCCAAGACCCTGCAGGGAATCATCGGTATCTTCCGGTGACCGGATCGGGGGGAGACGACGACGGCCCGGTGACGGCAGCGGCGCCCGGCGTCGACCGCGTCCTCACCGTGCCCAACGCGCTCAGCGTCTTGCGGCTGGTCCTCATCCCGGTCTTCATCTGGCTGGTGATCGTCGAGAAGGCCGACGGGTCGGCGTTCGTCGTGCTGTTCGTCTCCGGGGTCACCGACTGGCTCGACGGGAAACTCGCCCGGCTGCTCGACCAGTCGTCACGACTCGGCGAGCTGCTCGACCCCGCCGCCGATCGCCTCTACATCGTGGTCATCCCGATCTGTTTCGGGCTGCGCGACTTCGTGCCGTGGTGGTTGATCGGCGTCATCATCGCCCGGGACGTGCTGTTGTTCGCGAGCGCACCGCTGCTGCGTTCGCGCGGGCTGGTGGCGCTGCCGGTGCTCTACGTCGGCAAGGCCGCGACCTTCGCCCTGATGAGCGCCTTCCCGTGGCTGCTTGCCGGACAACTTGATTCGGTGATCGGCACCATCTGCTATCCGATCGGATGGGCCTTCCTGATCTGGGGCGTCGGAATGTATCTGTGGTCGTTCGTGCTCTATTGGGCCCAGACGATCATGGTGATGCGCATGATGCCGCGACTCGACCGCGTCTCCTCGGCCGCAGCGGGTTAAAGTCTCGAACGAACAGAAAGGGGGCACAGTGACCGAAACCAACGTGCCGGCCGAGTTGACCTATACGCCCGAGCATGAATGGGTCCGTCGGGTCTCGCCCACGACAGTCCGGATCGGGATCACCGACTTCGCCCAGGAGCAGCTCGGTGACGTCGTCTTCGTGCAGTTGCCCGACGTCGGGTCGGACGTGGAGGCCGGCGAGTCGTTTGCCGAGGTCGAGTCGACCAAGAGTGTCTCCGACATCTTCGGGCCCCTCAACGGGACGATCGCGGCCGTCAACGACGAACTCGAGTCGACGCCGGATCTGGTCAATTCCGAACCCTACGAAGCCGGTTGGCTCGTGGAGATCGCGGTCGAGGAATCCGGCGAACTCGACGCACAACTGGGCGACCTGCTCGACGCCGACGGATACCGGCAGGTCATCGACGGCTGAGCGGCGACACGGCGGCATCGCGTCGGCCTCGCCCCGAGGGACGGCAGCCGGCCCGATCCACCGGATACGCGGTGGCGTAACGCCGAAACGCTCCCCAACGGTCGTGGTCGGCGGATCCGGGCGGCTATGATCAATCGGTGTCTGCCGGGTCTGATGGGTCGGGGTCGGCGCGAAACGGTAGGTTGGATTCGGGCGCCGACAGGTGCGACCGAACCGACGCCCCGTGCGTCGGGTACCCGGTTCCCCGACCCGCTTCGGACGCGGCCGAGCGCCTCGACGGCGCCGCGATCGACAACAGCGCACTTCGGACGACGAAGGAGAGATAGTGAGCGATAACGACAAGGACTTCGAGGCGCCCGTGGAGACCACGTCGGTCTTCCGCGAGGAGTTCATCAACGAACTCGACTCGGCCGGCACCTCGAGTGAGCCCGCCGACACCGGGGTCGAGCGACTCTCACCCGGCACGGCGCTGCTTGTCGTCAAGCGTGGTCCGAACGCCGGATCCCGGTTCCTGCTCGACCAGGCGACCACGTCCGCGGGCCGCCACCCCGACAGCGACATCTTCCTCGACGACGTCACCGTGAGCCGCCGGCACGCCGAGTTCCGGCTGTCCGACGCCGAGTTCCAGGTCGTCGACGTGGGCAGCCTCAACGGCACCTACGTCAACCGCGAACCGGTCGACACCGCGACGCTGAGCAACGGCGACGAGGTCCAGATCGGCAAGTTCCGGCTCGTATTCCTGAGCGGCCCGCGCGACGGTTCCGCTTCCTAGGCACGTGCCGGCCTCCCCAGCAGGGCAGCGCGGCGACGGACCGATGTCCATCGGGTCGGTCCTCGCACTGCTGCGTGAGGACTTTCCCGACGTCACCATCTCCAAGATCCGATTCCTCGAGTCCGAGGGATTGATCAGTCCGGAGCGTGCGCCGTCGGGCTATCGCAGATTCAGCCAGGCGGACTGCGATCGGCTGCGCTTCGTGCTGACCGCGCAGCGTGATCGCTATCTGCCGCTGAAGGTCATCAAGGAGCAACTCGACTCGATCGATCACGGCAACGACGGGTCCACCGGCAACGGCACGCGGTTGCTGTCGTCGGCTCGCTCGGCGGTGGCGCCGGCCACCGACTTCGGTTCGCGCGCAGACCGGGTGTCACGGGAGTCGTTGATCGAACGCACGGGTGTGGACTCGGCGTTCGTGACCGAACTCCAACGCAGTGGCCTGCTGACGCCCGGCCCCGCCGGGTTCTTCGACGAGGACGCGGTGCGATTGGTGGAAGCCGCTGCGGCACTGGCGAGCTACGGCGTCGAGACACGACACCTGCGCGCGTTCAAGGTCTCCGCCGACCGTGAGGCCGGGCTGGTCGCCCAGATCGCCAGCCCGATCGCCAAGGGCAAGGGCACCGGTGCCCGCGATCGCGCCGAGGAGTTGGTGCGCGAGATCGCGGCCCTCTCGGTCACCCTGCACACCCAGCTGGTCAAGGCGGCCGTGCGGGACGTCTTGGACTGACGTCGGCGTTCTGACGCCCGGCCCGATCGTCCGGTCGGACCGACTCGACCTTCGTGCGGCGGCGGTGCGGTGTAGCGTCGAGAAGGACCCATCGGGTCACGAGAGAATCGGTTCCGTCGTCATCGGGTGGAGGTGCATGACATGAGCGAAATGCGCGTGGTCGGTATCCGCGTCGAGCCGCCACAGAGTCAGCCCGTGTTGTTGCTGCGTGAGGTCGACGGCGCACGATATCTGCCGATCTGGATCGGGCAGAGTGAAGCCGCGTCGATCGCGCTGCGGCAGAAGGGGATCGAGCCGCCGAGGCCATTGACCCATGATCTGATCGTGAACCTCATCGAGGAGTTCGGGCAGACCCTCGTCGAGGTACGCATCGTCGACATGCAAGAGGGCACCTTCTACGCCGAGATGGTCTTCGCCAACGACCTCCGGGTATCGGCGCGCCCCTCGGATTCGATCGCGGTCGCCATGCGTGCCGAGGTCCCGATCATCGCCGACGAGGAGGTCCTCGCCGAGGCGGGTCTGCTCATCCCGGACGAGGACACCGACGAGGCGCCGAACGAGAAGGACGACGAGGTCGAGAAGTTCAAGGAGTTCCTCGACAACGTCTCACCCGACGACTTCAAGGCGAGCGGCGGCGCCTGATCCGCGTGAGGCGATCGGTTTCGCCATCGGCGGGAGCGACACATCACGGATCGGCAACCGTCTGGTCTCCGTCTGCCTCCATCTCAAGTAGAGGTTGAGCCTCCTGGCGCGTCGCGTTGATTCGGAGTCGTCGGCAGGCATAGCGTCAGTGCCGGATCGCCGCAGGACATCCGTGGCGAGCAGGACATCGATCGGCGCGCGGGCGCGTACAGTAGACCACCGAGGGTGGCCGACAAAGTGCATGCCCGTCCGACCGGTTCTCAAGGTGTGGCGAGGAGTCTGCAGTGGGCGATCAGCCGATGGACAACGGTGCGAGTGGGGATCGTGGCGCGCCGCGAACGGCGACGCAGGGAAGCCTGGAGGACATCGCTCCCGGCCTGTTCCCCAATGACACGGTGCCCGACGAGCTGATCGGCTACCGCGGCCCGAGCGCCTGCCAGATCGCCGGCATCACCTACCGTCAGCTCGACTACTGGGCACGGACCTCGCTGGTCGTCCCGTCGATTCGCGGTGCCGCCGGGTCCGGCAGTCAACGGCTCTACTCGTTCAAGGACGTCCTGGTCCTCAAGATCGTCAAACGTCTGCTCGACACCGGGATCTCGCTGCAGAACATCCGTGTCGCGGTCGACCATCTGCGTCAGCGGGGGGTCGAGGACCTCGCGCGGATCACCCTGTTCTCGGACGGGACGACGGTCTACGAGTGCACCTCTGCCGAAGAAGTCGTCGACCTGCTCCAGGGTGGTCAGGGCGTCTTCGGGATCGCGGTGAGCGGAGCCATGCGCGAACTCACCGGCACCATCTCCGACTTCCCCGGTGAACGGGCCGACGGCGGCGTCACCGAGACCGCTCCGGAGGACGAGCTCGCGGCACGTCGCAAGAGCCGCACGCGCCGCACCGGATAGCCACCTCGTGGCGCGCTGCACCCGGCGGGTTACCCGACGGTAGACTGGGCGGGCGCCGCTGCATCACGGGAGAGCGTCGCCGTCCACGCCTCGGATACGAGGTCACGCGGTGACCGCCGAAGGAGCAATACCTCTCCGTCAAACTCTCAGGCACCCGGACCGTGATGGACGACGGCGTCTCTGGAAAGTGACGAGCCACTCGTCCGCCCACGGTGAAAGGCCAGACGCGTCGGTGACGCCGCGTACGGCCGAATCTCTCAGGCGCCGGCCGGATCTGCGATCCGCGGCATGACAGAGGGGGAGGACCGAACGATCCGGTGTCCGGATCCCGTGAGAGGTCCCGTCATGACCCGTCTGTCCGAATCCCAGTCGCCCGTGGAATCCCGGTTGCCCGTCCCGCCGGCCTTCGTCGACCGTCACGTGGGCCCCGACAACGCGGAGACCGCGCACATCCTGGCCACCATCGGCGTGTCGGGTCTCGACGAACTCGCCGCGCGCGTGGTGCCCGCGGTGATCGCCGATTCGCCCGACGACAACGGCCTCGACGCCCTTCCTCCGCCGGCCACCGAACACCAGGTGCTTGCCACACTCGCCGAACTCGCCGCCCGCAACACGGTCTGCCGCTCGATGATCGGGCTGGGCTATTACGACACGCTGACCCCGCCGGTGGTCCGCCGCAACGTGCTGGAGAACCCGGCCTGGTACACCGCCTACACGCCCTATCAGCCCGAGATCAGCCAGGGGCGCCTCGAGGCACTGCTCAACTTCCAGACCATGGTCTCCGACCTCACCGGCCTCGAGGTCGCGAATGCGTCGATGCTCGACGAGGCGACCGCGGCGGCGGAGGCGATGACGCTCATGCGCCGGGCGGGCAAGTCGAAGTCGGCGCGGCTGGTCGTCGACGCCGATCTCTACCCGCAGACCCGCGCCGTCATCGAGTCCCGTGCCGAGCCGTTGGGGATCGAGGTCGTCGAGGCGGCACTGCATCCCGAACTCCCCGGGTACGGTCTGCCCGCCGACGACTACTTCGGCGTCGTGCTGCAGGTGCCGGGTGCCTCCGGCCGCATCATCGACGCCGCGCCGATCATCGAGGCCGCTCATGGGGCCGGCGCACTCGTCGCGGTGGGCGCCGACCTGTTGGCCCTGACCCTCATCACCCCGCCCGGTGAGCTGGGCGCCGACGTCGCCTTCGGCACCACCCAGCGGTTCGGTGTGCCGATGGGCTTCGGCGGCCCACACGCGGGATACCTCGCGGTGCGTACCGCCCACACCCGGCAGATGCCCGGACGACTCGTCGGGGTGTCCAAGGACGCCGATGACAACCTCGCCTACCGGCTGTCGCTGCAGACGCGCGAACAACACATCCGCCGCGAGAAGGCAACCAGCAACATCTGCACCGCACAGGTCCTGCTCGCCATCATCGCGGCGATGTATGCCGGCTATCACGGTCCGGAAGGGTTGCGCGCCATCGCGATTCGGGTGCACGAACGGGCCGCGCGGATCGCCGACGCGCTCACCGCCGCCGGCTTCGCCGTCGAGCACGCAACCTTCTTCGACACCGTCGCGGTCCGGATCCCCGGCGGTGCCGACCGGATCGTCGCCACGGCCCGACAGGCCGGAATCGCGCTGTGGCGCGCAGACGCCGACACCGTGCGCATCGCCTGCGACGAGACCACCACCGACGACGACGTACGCGCCGTGCTCGGTGTCTTCGATTCCGCCGGTGTACGCCCGAGGCAGTTCGCACAACCGATCGCGACACGCACGAGTGACTACCTCACGCACCCGGCATTCCACCGCCACCGCACCGAGACGTCGATGCTGCGATACCTACGAGCCCTGTCCGACAAGGACATCGCGCTCGATCGCAGCATGATTCCGCTCGGCTCGTGCACGATGAAGCTCAACGCCACCGCGGAGATGGAACCCATCACCTGGCCGGGCTTCGCCGGACTGCACCCGTTCGCCCCGGCCGAGGACAGTGCGGGCATCCGCGAGCTGATCGCGACCCTGGAATCGTGGCTGGTGGCCATCACCGGCTACGACCGGGTGAGCCTGCAGCCCAACGCGGGTTCACAGGGAGAGTACGCGGGCCTGCTGGCGATCCGCGGCTACCACCACAGCCGCGGCGACACCGACCGCGACGTGTGCCTGATCCCGTCGAGTGCGCATGGCACCAATGCGGCCTCGGCGGTCATGGCCGGGATGCGGGTGGTCGTGGTGGCCTGCCGCACCAACGGTGACGTCGACGTCGAGGATCTGCGTGCCAAGATCGCCGAACACGGCACGCGTCTGGCCGCGATCATGATCACCTATCCCTCCACCCACGGGGTGTTCGAACACGACATCGCCGACATCTGCGCGGCCGTCCACGACGCCGGCGGTCAGGTGTATGTCGACGGCGCGAACCTGAACGCGCTCGTCGGCGTTGCCCGTCCGGGACGCTTCGGCGGCGACGTGAGTCATCTGAACCTGCACAAGACGTTCTGCATCCCGCACGGCGGCGGCGGACCCGGGGTTGGCCCGGTCGCGGTGCGTAGTCATCTCGCGGCATTCCTGCCTGGCCACCCGCTCGCGCCGGAGCTGCCGGACGGTCCGACGATCGCCGCCGCGCCCTACGGATCGGCGTCGATCCTGCCGATCACCTACGCCTACATCGCGATGATGGGGGCGGCCGGTCTACGTCGGGCGACGCTGACTGCCATCGCCTCGGCGAACTACATCGCGCGTCGGCTCGCCGATCACTACCCGGTGCTCTACACCGGCCACGAGGCCGGTGCCGGGGACACCGGTGAGGTCGGCGGCTGGGTGGCCCACGAGGCGATCCTGGATCTGCGTCCGCTGACCAAGGAGACCGGTGTCACCGTCGACGATGTGGCAAAACGATTGGCCGACTACGGCTTCCACGCGCCGACGATGAGTTTCCCGGTGGCCGGGACGCTGATGGTCGAGCCGACCGAGAGCGAGAACCTCGACGAACTCGATGCGTTCTGCGACGCGATGATCGCAATCCGCGCCGAGATCGACGCCGTGGCCGCGGGCACGTGGCCCGCAGAGGACAACCCGCTACGCGGAGCGCCGCATACCGCCGAGTGCCTCGTCGGCGAGTGGGACCATCCGTACTCCCGGGAGGTGGCCGTGTACCCGCAGGGCCTGCCGTCCGCGGGCGCGCGAGCCAAGGTGTGGCCGGCGGTGCGGCGCATCGACGGGGCCTTCGGCGACCGCAACCTCGTGTGCAGTTGCCCGCCGGTGGCGGCGTTCGCCTAGTGATACCGGTGGCTGAGGACAACCCGGGCGGCCGTCAGCCCGCGTTGGTGCCGTACACGAGCTTGTTGATCGTGACGATGGCCTGATCCTCCGGATTGGGCATCGGATCGTCGGTCATCGGGAAGGCGACCGTCGCGGTCTTCGGCGGTAGCGGGGCGTCGCCGCGGAAGCCGAGGCCGGTCAGCGCCCGCAGGTGTTCGGGTTTCTCGGCGTAGCCGAGGAATTCGGAGATCGCGGCGCCGGCGAACTGCGGTACCTGATCACCCTTGAGGTGCAGGACGGGGAAGTCGGCGATCGGGGTCGGCCCGTCGGGGATCACCTCGGCGAGCCGGGCCTTGGCGTCGTCCTTGGTCAGCTGATACAGCCGCTGTTCGGTGATCGGCACGGCATGAATGGGTGCACTCGCCGGGTCCGTGGCCGTGGCAATCGCAGTCGCCGCTCCCGCCGGCGAGCCGTCGGGGGACCGCGGAGCGGTCCGGGTGAGTGCGTCGATGCTCGAGGACACCCGCGTCGAGGCGGCGTCGGCAGCGGTCAGGGTGCCGACACTGTGGGTCACCCGCATCGCCACCGCCTGCGCGGCGAGGACACTCGGATCCGATTGGCCCTCACGCGGCATCGACATGCGCAACGACCCCCAGCCGCGCAGCCCGAGGTCGTCGAGACTGTCGTCGCGACTCTGCAGCGTCGGGAGCTGTCCCCAGTCGAGTTGGCCGGTGAGCTTGGCCCCGAGTTCCGGAGCGGTCACGAGCACCACCGGCGAGGTGACCAGCGAATCGGGATCGCCGTCCACGAGATCGGGTTTGGCGGTCGTGAGCTGGGCGGCCCACACCGACGACTGTGGTACCCACGCGGCTGGATACGGACCCATCGATGCGGTGTCCCAGCTGCCGGTCAGACCGTCGAGAGTGATCTTGGCGTCGCGGGCGGCGACCGCGATGCGGACACAGTGGTCGCGTACCACCGGATTGGTCGCCGAATAGGCCTGCGCGATGGCCTCGAGTCCCGGCGCGATGTCGGGGTCGGCGAGGACGGTTACCGTGGCCGGGCCGTCGACGCATTGTGCGGCCGCGGCGTCGGCCTCGCGGTCGACGTGATCACCGATGCGGAACCACACCACCACACACGCGGCGATCAGGATCGCCGACAGCAGAACCATGACCAGGCCGCGGCTCACCCCGCGATGCCGCAACCTGTTCTTGTCATCGTCGACGCGATGGTGTGCCACCCGTTGGTCCTCCGTTGTCCGACCGGCCCGGGCACACCCTATGGCATATCAGGGCCGGTCGGAAACCTCACGCAGCGCCGAATCAGCCCTGAGCAGCCGCTTTGTACTCGCGGCGGCGGCGATGCAGGATCGGCTCGGTGTAGCCACTGGGCTGGGTGGTGCCCTCCAGGATCAGCTCCTTGGCGGCCTGCCAGGCGATGTTGCTGTCGAAGTCCGGGGCCATCGGCCGGTAATCCGGGTCGCCCTCGTTCTGGCGGTCGACCACCGGGGCCATCCGCTTGAGCGCGTCGACCACGTCGTCGGCGGTCACGATGCCGTGCCGGATCCAGTTGGCGAGGAGCTGACTCGAGATGCGCAGCGTCGCACGGTCTTCCATCAGAGCGATGTCGTGGATGTCGGGGACCTTGGAGCAGCCGACACCGTGGTCGATCCAACGCACCACGTAGCCGAGGATGGACTGGCAGTTGTTGTCGAGCTCCTCGCGCTTCTCCTCGTCGGACCAATCGGTCCTCGGGGCGAGCGGGATGGTGAGGATGTCATCGACCGAGGCCGGATCCCGCTTGGCGATCTCATCCTGGCGCTCGAAGACGTCGACGAGGTGGTAGTGCATGGCGTGCAGCGTCGCCGCCGTCGGTGAGGGCACCCACGCGGTCGTCGCGCCGGCCTTGGGCTGGCCGATCTTCTGCTCGACCATGTCGGCCATCAGATCGGTCATCGCCCACATGCCCTTGCCGATCTGCGCCTTGTGCTGCAGGCCGGCGGCCAAACCGGTGTCGACGTTGAAGTCCTCGTAGGCGAGAATCCACTTCTGCTTCTTCATCTCGCCCTTGCGGATCATGGCGCCGGCCTCCATCGAGGTGTGGATCTCGTCGCCGGTGCGGTCGAGGAAGCCGGTGTTGATGAACACCACCCGCTTCTCGGCGGCCTTGATCGCGGCCTTGAGGTTCACCGTGGTGCGGCGCTCCTCGTCCATGATGCCGACCTTGAGGGTGTTCTCCGGCAGGCCGAGGACCTGCTCGACGCGACCGAACAACTCGACGGTGAAGGCGACCTCGTCGGGCCCGTGCATCTTCGGCTTGACGATGTAGATGGACCCGGTCCGGGAGTTCTGCACACCCGATTGGGTGGACAGTCCGTGGATGGCGGCCAGCGAGGTGACCAGGGCGTCGAGGATGCCCTCGGGGACCTCGTTGCCGTCGGCGTCGAGGATCGCGGGGTTGGTCATCAGGTGACCGACGTTGCGGACGAACAGCAGCGAGCGGCCGTGCAGGTCGAAGCCGGTCCCGTCGGGTCCGGTGTACTCGCGGTTGGGATTGAGGCGGCGGGTGAAGCTCTTGCCGCCCTTGGTCACCTCTTCGGCCAGGTCGCCCTTGTTCAGGCCGAGCCAGTTGCGGTAGCCGAGCACCTTGTCGTCGGCGTCGACCGCGGCGACGGAGTCCTCGAAGTCCATGATCGTGGTGATCGCCGACTCCATGACCACGTCCTTGATGCCCGCCGGGTCGGTGGAGCCGATGGGGGAGTTCGGGTCGATCTCGATGTCGAGGTAGAGGCCGTTGTGGCGCAACAGGATCGACGACGGCGAGGAGGCCTGTCCGCGATAACCGGCGAACGCCGACGGGTCGGCGAGGGTGGCCGTCGATCCGTCGGCCAGGGTCACCGACAGCGCGCCGTTGTCGACGGTGAACGCGGTCACGTCGGTGTAGCTGCATTGTTCGAGCGGAACTGCCTTGTCCAGGAAGTCCTTTGCGTACGCGATGACCTTGTCGCCGCGAACCTTGTTGTAGGACTTGCCCTTCTCCGCGCCGTCGGTCTCCGGGATGACGTCGGTGCCGTAGAGGGCGTCGTACAGCGAACCCCAGCGGGCGTTGGAGGCATTGAGCGCGAAGCGGGCGTTGAGGACCGGCACCACCAGCTGTGGGCCTGCGGTCTCGCTGATCTCGCGATCGACGCCGGTGGTGCTGATCTGGAAGTCGTCGGGCACCGGCACGAGGTAGCCGATCTCGGTGAGAAAATCCTTGTACTCACCGAAGGTGGTGGCGTCGGAGAAGTCGGCGCCCTGATGGTCGCGGTGCCAGGTGTCGATCTTGGCCTGCAGATCGTCGCGGACGGCGAGCAGCGCCTTGTTCTTCGGTGCGAGGTCGGCGACGATCTCGGCGGCTCCGGACCAGAAGGTGTCGGCGTCCACACCGGTGCCCGGCAACGCCTCATCGTTGACGAAGTCGTAGAGGACTCGAGAGACCTGCAAGCCGTTGACGGTGATCCGGTCAGACATGTGCGCCTTCCTTCGTGTGGTCCCCACAGCACTCACCCCCACGGCACCGAGGTGCTCGGACGGGGTGTGAAAGTCGTGGTTCTGCGGTGTGCGGCCACCTATGTTACTCGCCGGGAATCATCGCCGGCGGGCCCGGTCGGCTCTGCGCAGGGCGGTTCGTCGACGCCGGGCAGCGCGTCGATCGCCGCGACGATCCGCGTCCGGACCGCGGCGGCGCGGCGGGTGAGTGCGGTCTGCTCGCGGACGTAGTGCGCGCGTCCGGCCGCGGTCTCCACCGCGATCGGCTCGTACCCGAGCGACCGCAGATCGTAGGGACTCGCGCGCATGTCGATCTCCCGGGCGTCGCGGGCGAGCTCGAAGGCGTCCAGCGTCAGCGCCGAATCGAGCAGCGGGGCCAGGGTGAAGCAGGTGCGATAGAGGTCCATCGACACGTGCAGACAGCCCGGTTGGTCGGTGGCGAGCCGGTCATCGGGGCCCAGGGGCCGTTCGTTGCGGGGGCGGGCGGGGTCGGTGAAGAACCGGAACGCGTCGAAGTGGGTGCAGCGCAACGGCATGGCCTCGACCACCGCATCGGTGCCCGCGGCGCCGAGCCGCAGGGGCGCAGCGTGCCGGGTGTCGGTGGTGCGGTACACCATTGCCCACTCGTGCAGCCCGAAGCACCCGAGGCGCGCAGGCCTGGCAGCGGTCCGGGTGAGCAGGTCCCGTGCGGACCGCACGGCATCGAGGCGACGGCGCAGGTAGGCCGGATCGACGGTGATGCCCGCGGTCGTGTGGTGATAGCCGCGCAGCGTGCCGACCTCCCGAGCCCAGGCCTGATCGTGGGCGGTGTCGTCGATGCGCAGGACGACCCCGTACCCGGGATGCCACCGCCGCACATGGGAGGGACGCGACGAGTAATAGGTGAACAGGAAGTCGAGCACCGGATGACGGCCACCGCGCCGACGCTCACGCAGGTACGGACCGATCAGCTCCTCGACACGTCGCGCGTGGGCATCGCGCTGCGCGTGCCGCTGTGCGGGAGCGAGGGTCTCGCCGATCACGTCAGATCCGATGGGTCTCGTCGCGGACCGTCCCGACGAACTCCTCGACGAGGTCGGCCAGGGCGACGATCCCGACCGTCCGGCCGGTGTCGTCGACGACCGCACCCAGATGCGAGCTGGTCCGCCGCAGGACGCCGGTGGCCTCGTCGAGCGGGGTGTCGGCGGCGATCACCGGCAGCGGACGGACCTTGTCGACACCGATGACGGTGTCGGGGCCGATTCGTTCGTCGAGAATGTCGTCGAGGATGTCCTTCAGGTGCAGATAGCCGGTGTAGGTGCCGTCCGGGCCACGGACCGGGAATCGGGAGAACCCGGTGGCGCTGACCGCACGCTCCACCGCGCCGAGGGTGGGGCCGCTGCCGCCGGTCTGCGGGTCGCGCTCGACGTCTACGCTGCGCATCCGGTCCAGCGGGATCATCACCTCGGCCACGGTCCGGCTCACCGACCGCAGCGCGCGATCGAGTCGGTCGTGCTCCTCGGCGTCGATGAGTCCCTCCTCGCGGGACTCGCCGAGCATCTGGGCGAGCTCGACCGGTGACACCGACGAATCCAGCTCGTCCTTGGGTTCCACCCGCATCGCACGCAACGTGATGTTCGCCAGCCAGTTGTAGACGCTGATGAACGGGCGCGCGATCTTGATGAACGCCAGATGCACGGGTACCAGCAGCATCGCCGAGGTCTCCGGTCCGGCCAGCGCGATGTTCTTGGGCACCATCTCGCCGAGCAGGATGTGCAACACCACCACCAGTGCGAGGGCGATCGCGAAGGCGATCGGATGCACCACCTGCTCGGGAATGTGCACCAGGTCCAGGGGTCCCTCGATGAGATGCGCCACCGCGGGTTCGGCGACACGTCCGAGCAGGATCGAGCAGACCGTGATGCCCAGCTGCGCTCCGGCCAGCATCAAGGACAGGTGCTCGCCCGCCCGGATCACGGTGCGGGCCCGGGCCTTGCCGTCCTCGGCGAGCGCCTCGAGTCGGTCGCGTCGCGCGGAGATGAGCGAGAATTCCGCGCCGACGAAGAAGGCGTTGCCGGCCAGCAACACCACCGCCAGCACCACGGCGCCGATGTCGTTCATCGCTCACCCGCCGCGTCGGAGTTCCAGTGGAAACGAGCCGCCAACGAGTCCGGGGCCGGATCGTCGGAGATCGGCTGCAGCGACACGACGTCGACCCGCCTGCCGTCCATCTCGGTCACCGTCGCACGCCATCGTTGGTCGCTGAGCTCACCGTCGGCGTCGTCGGACTCGTCGTCGTCATCTGGGTCGGGATCGATCACCGGAGTCCGCAGCGGCAGCTCGACCGAGTCGCCGGCCTGCGGGATGCGTCCGAGGACGAACATGACCAGACCGCCGAGGGTGTCGTAGGAGCCGTCCGGCGCCCGATATCCGGTGGCCTCGTACAGCTCGTCGACCCGCAGCAGGCCCGCGCAGAGATAACCCTCCCCGTCGGCCTGGACGTCGGGGTGTTCGTCGTCGTGCTCGTCGGTGACGTCGCCGAGGATCTCCTCGATGAGGTCCTCGGTCGTCACGATGCCCGCGGTCCCGCCGTACTCGTCGATGACCACGCACATCTCCATGCCGTCGGCGCGGATGCGCTCCATGAGCGCGTCGCCGTCCAGCGTCACCGGTACCCGGCCGACGGGACGGGAGAGGGCGGCGACCGTGGTCGTCGACTGCTCGTCGGGGGCGACGGTGAAGGCCTGTTTGATGTGCACGACGCCGATGAGATCGTCGAGGTCGCCGTCGTCGACGACGGGAAACCGGGAATGTCCGGTGGCCGAGCAGGCGATGACGAGGTCGCGCACGCTGGCATCACGGTCGAGGCATTCCACCGTGACGCGCGGGGTCATCAGATCCTCGGCGGTGAGTTCGCCGAATCGCAGTGAACGGTTCACCAGGGTCGCGGTGTCCTCGTCGATGGAGCCCTGCCGCGCCGAGTTGCGCACCAGCGACGCCAACTCCTGCGGCGAACGCCCGGAGCGGAGCTCTTCGGCCGGCTCGATACCGAGGCGGCGGACCACCCAGTTGGCCGAGCCGTTGAGGCCGTTGATGACGTAGCGGAACATCGCCGAGAAGATGGTCATCGGTCCGGCCGTTGCGCGCGCCACCGACAACGGGTGGGCGATGGCGAGATTCTTCGGCACCAGCTCGCCGAGCACCATCGACAACGACGTCGCGATGAGCAACGACAGTGCCAGGGAGATGCCTCCGGCCGCGCCGGAGCCGAGTCCCAGCGCCTTGAGTCCGGGTGTGATCAGTTGCGCCAGAACGGGTTCGGCGATGTAACCGGTGACCAGTGTGGTGATGGTGATGCCGAGTTGGGCTCCGGAGAGCTGGAACGACAGTGTGCGGTGGGCGCGCTGCACCATCCGTGCGCGGCGATCACCACGGTTGGTGACGTCGGAGTCGATGGCCGAGCGCTCGAGTGCGGTGAGCGAGAATTCCGCGGCGACGAACAGGGCCGTGCCCAGGGTGAGCGCGACGAAGCCGACCAGGCCGGCGACGTAGAGGACGATCTGCACCAGGCGCTCACCACCCGCCCGGCAACGGGCGTCCCTCGGCGAATCCGGCCGCCGACTGGACGCCGAGGATCACCCGGTCGTGCAGCTCGGTGAGGGTCCTTGCGCCGGTGTAGGTGGCGGTACTGCGCACCCCGGAACAGATGTGGTCGAGGAGGTCCTCGACGCTGGGCCGGTCGGGGTCGACGGGAATGCGCGACGAGGAGATGCCCTCCTCGAAGAGGCTCTTGCGGGCTCGGTCGTAGGCGTTGTCGTCGGCGGAGCGGGCCGCCACCGCACGCTTGGAGGCCATGCCGAAACTGACCTTGTACGCGCCGCGTGCATCCTGATGCAGATCGCCCGGCGATTCGTAGGTTCCGGCGAACCACGAGCCGATCATCACATTGGACGCCCCGGCGGCCACCGCGAGTGCGACGTCGCGCGGATGCCGCACCCCGCCGTCGGCCCAGACGTGCCCGCCGTGCTCTCGGGCGGCGGCCGCGCAGTCGGCGACCGCGGAGAACTGCGGACGCCCCACGCCGGTCATCATCCGCGTCGTGCACATCGCACCCGGCCCCACACCCACCTTGACGATGTCGGCGCCCGCGGTGATCAGATCGATGGTGCCCTGCGCGGACACCACGTTGCCGGCGACGATCGGTACCCCGAGGCCGACCGCCGCGACCGCCGACACCGCGGCGATCATGCGTTCCTGATGGCCGTGGGCGGTGTCGATGACCAAGAGGTCGGCGCCTGCCTCGACCAGATCGGACGCCTTCGCTGCGACATCGCCGTTGATCCCGACCGCGGCCGCGATCCGCAACCGGCCGTCGGAATCGACATTGGGGTGATACACACCGTGACGCAGCGCCCCGACGCGGGTGAGCACACCGGCGAGCGTGCCGTCGGAATGAGTCAGCACCGCGAGTTCCTGCCGGAGATCGGTGAGCGCGTCGAACACCTCTCGGGGCGGCGTGTGTACCGGCAGGGTGACGATCACCGGCGCCGCGACGTCGGAGACCCGGGTGAAGCGATCGACGTCGGTACACGCGGACTCGGTCACCAGTCCCACCGGCACGTCGTTCTCGACGACCACCGCGGCCCCGTGCGCTCGCTTGTGCAGCAGGGCCAGCGCGTCGGACACCGAATCCCCGCGGGTCAGCGTCACCGGGGTGTCGGCCACCAGGTCGCGTGATTTCACGAAGGCAATCGACCGTGCGGCCGCCGCCAGCGGTAGATCCTGGGGCAACACCGCGAGCCCACCGCGACGCGCCAACGTCTCGGCCATCCGCTTGCCCGAGACAGCGGTCATGTTGGCCGCCACCACCGGGATGGTCGTTCCCGACCCGTCGTGGGTGCCCAGGTCCACGTCGAACCGCGAGGTCACATCCGAGCGGTTCGGTACGACGAACACGTCGTCGTAGGTCAGGTCATGGGTGAGGTGGTGTCCGGACAGGAATTGCATCGCTGCGCTCGACGTCCCTTTCTGTGCTCGGGGTGTGGTGGGTCGGTCGGGCTACTGCTCGACTTCGCTGCGGTCGCCGCCCCACAGGGTGTGGAAGGTGCCGGGCTTGTCGGTGCGCTGGTAGGTGTGCGCGCCGAAGTAGTCGCGCAGGCCCTGGGTCAGCGCGGCGGGTAGGCGTTCGCTGCGCAGCGCGTCGTAGTAGGACAGTGACGAGGCGAAGGCCGGGACCGGGACCCCGACGGTCGCCGCGGTGGCCACCACGCGGCGCCAGGCGTCGACACCGGATTCGACGGCCTCGCGGAAGTACGGGGCGAGCAGCAGGCTCGGCAGGTCCGGGTTCTCGGCGTAGGCCTCGCGGATGCGGTTGAGGAACTGGGCGCGGATGATGCATCCGCCGCGCCAGATGGTGGCCAGTGCACCCGGATCGACGTTCCAGCCGTATTCCTTGCTGCCCGCCGCGATCTGGTCGAAGCCCTGGGCGTAGGCGACCACCTTGGAGGCGTAGAGCGCGGCGCGGATGTCGTCGATGAACGCCGCGGTGTCGGTGGGGGCGGCGCCGGGGGTGCCGCCGGCGAGTCCTTGTGCGGCGGCACGCTGATCGGTGGCGCTGGAGAGGGCGCGGGCGAACACGGCTTCGGCGATGCCGGTGGTCGGGATTCCGAGATCGAGTGCCGATTTGACCGTCCAGCGACCGGTGCCCTTCTGCCCGGCGGCGTCGACGATGACGTCGACGAGTGGCGTGCCGGTGGCGGCGTCGACCTGGGCGAGTACCTGCGCGGTGATCTCGACCAGATAGCTCTCGAGGTCGCCGGAGTTCCAGCCGTCGAAGACCTCGGCGATGTCGGCGACGGGCATGCCCAGGACGCGGCGCATCAGGTCGTAGGCCTCGCCGATGAGTTGCATGTCGGCGTACTCGATGCCGTTGTGCACCATCTTGACGAAGTGTCCGCTGCCGTCGGGGCCGATGTGTGTACAGCACGGTTCGCCGTCGACGTGGGCGGAGATCGACTCCAGCAGCGGGCCCAGTGACTTGTAGGACTCGGCCGGGCCTCCGGGCATGATCGACGGTCCGTTGAGCGCGCCCTCCTCGCCGCCGGAGATCCCGGCGCCGACGAAGTGCAGTCCGCGTTCGGCCATCGCCTTCTCGCGGCGGATGGTGTCGGTATAGAGCGAGTTGCCGCCGTCGATGATGATGTCGCCGGTCTCCATGGCGTCGGCGAGTTCGTTGATGACCGCGTCGGTGGCGTCGCCGGCCTTGACCATGATCAGCACGCGTCGAGGCTTCTCGAGTGCATCGATGAACTCGGCGATGCTCTCGGTGCGGATGAATGCACCCTCGCTGCCGTGGTCGCGGATCAGCGCGTCGGTCTTGGCGATGCTGCGGTTGTGCAGGGCGACGGTGTACCCGTGGCGGGCGAAGTTGCGGGCGATGTTCGAGCCCATCACGGCCAGGCCGGTGACACCGATCTGGGCCTTGGTGGCAGGAGAAGACGAGGCGGAGTTGGTCATGTCCCCAGCCTATGGGTTATCGGGTCCGGTGCGCGTTGTCGGGTGACCCGTGCCGGCCGATGCCGATGTCGTCGGTCAGTGATGGGCCGTGAGGAGCCGACTGATCTCGGTCAGCCAGGGGATGGCCACCGCGAGGGTGGGTACCACGAGGATCGCCACGGCGGTGGCATAGGCGGCCAGCGCGAGCAGGGGGGTGGGCCGGTCGTGACAGAGACGGTTGACCCGGGCGAGGGTGGTGGGGCCGCCGACGGCCATCGCTCCGCGCGGGGCGACCGCGTCGGCGCAGGCGACGAGCGCACGACCAAGGGTGGTCGGCGCGGTGGCGCGGACGGCCTGGTCGTCGGCGAGGGCCTCGACGAGCAGCTTCACCGCGTCGAGGGCCGAACTGCTGCGGACGAACCGTGGGAATGCCTCGTGGAGTGCGATGAACGCCTCGAGCACCAGATCGTGCCGTGCGCGCAGGTGGGCGCGTTCGTGCGCGATGACCGCGATCAGTTCGTCGCGGGTCAGTCGGGACACCACACCTTCGGAGAGCACGACACGTTGACGCAGGCCGGGCAGGCAATACGCGAGCGGTTCGCTCACGTCGAGCATGCGGATGTCACGTGCGAACAGCGGATGGGTGTGATCCGAGCGATCGCAGGCGTCGAGGATGTCGATCAGTTGGCGGTGGTTGGCCCGGCGGGCGCGGGTGCGCACCCCGACGCGGATCACGGTGAACAACAACCGCGCGCCGATCAGCAGGGTGAGGGCGAAGACCGAGATGTAGATCGACCACAGCGGGATGCCGAGACGTTCGATCTCGTGCAGCGGGTGGGTGGTCGGGGTGCCGTCGGCACCGGGGGCGAGGAGATTCGCCGCGATCGCGAGTCCGCAACTGAACGCCGAGAGCACCGCGGCCAGGGCTATCGCCTGCCACAGCGTCATCGCCGCGCGTGGCGCGCGAATCGGCCACGCGGCGCGGGACAGGGCCTCCGGAACGGGACCGACCAACAGCAACGTCAGGATGCCGAAGAGAAGGGCGGTCATCGTTGGCTGTCCTCGCGGTTGGGCTGTGCGGGCTGTGTCAGGTGAATCTAGCCGGTTTCGTGCGGCGCACGGGCGGCTTCGAGCTCATCGAGCGCGTGGCGCAGGGCGGCGGCCTCGTCGGCTCCGACCCGACCGACGAACGAGACCAGCGCCGCGTGGCGGGAACCAGGGGCGTCGGCTTCGCTCAGGGCGTCCACCATCAGCGAGGCGACCAGGTCTTCGCGCGGATGTGTCGGCACGTACTTGTGGGCGCGGTCCTCACGGATCTGGGTGACCAGATTCTTCTTGGCCAGGCGCTGCAGGACCGTCATCACCGTCGTGTAGGCCAGTGACCTGTTCTCCGAGAGTGATTCGTGGACCTGTCGGACCGTCTGTGGGGTGGGAGTGGCCCACAGCGTGTCCATGACTGCCCGCTCGAGGTCTCCCAATCCGTTCATCTTTCGCATTTTACTGCCGATTCTCCTCGATGCCGCATCCGACTCGTAGAGCGCGACCGTGTCGGTGGCGCTGTGTGTGGTTATGGCGTGTGACCTGGATCTTCACCCGGTGTCGCCCACCGTGCTTGACAGCGTGGTAAGGCTAGCCTACATTAAGTAACCGTTGGACCGCGCGAGAGTCCTGAGGGCTGCAGAGACCCCCGGTCCACGCCACGGTAGGCCCCACATCTCCAACGAGATGTGGGGCCTACCGGTTCCTCGGGGGTGTTTTCGACTCACCCCGATTCCATCCGACATGACACTCTTGTCGTCATGACGAGCAACGAGGAGTACGTGAAGTCGACCGGGTGGCGCGGGCTCGACAGCGAGTTGGGCACGGTCATCGAGTCGGTGACGATCGACGGGCTGATCGCCACTCTCGAACTCGGCCCCAAGCACCATCAGCCCTTCGGGATCGTGCACGGCGGCGTCTACTGCGCCGTGGCCGAGAGTGCGGCCAGCATGAGCGGCTTCTACTGGTTGCAGGAGACCGGTATCGGTGGCACCGCGGTCGGCGTGAACAACAACACCGACTTCCTCCGCTCGATCAGTACGGGCACGATCACCGCACGTACCAGTCCCATTCACCGCGGGCGGCGACAGCAGCTGTGGGCGGTGGAGATCTTCGACGACCAGGACCGGATGGTCAGTCGCAGCCAGGTGCGGCTGCAGAACATCGAGGTTCCCGAAGGCACGTTGCCACGATGACCGACGGCACGGCCGGAGAGCGCGGCATCACCGACGAGGCCCGTGCGCGGATCGAGGAGTTGCTGGCACCGGTGGACGCCGATCTCGGTCGGTGGTTTCCCGGGGATCGTGCGGAACCCCAACCGGTGCACACCGTGTACGTCAGTGCCGCCGACGTCGACGTCGACACCCCGCGCCGGTGGGGAACGGCCGCGCTCGAGCTGGAGTCGAGCGCGTCGGCGGTGGCCGAGCTCGCCGGTGATGAGGTGCGCGAGATCGTGCGGACCCGATTGGCGACCAATCCGATCGAGGATCTGCGCATCGACCTCGAGGACGGCTACGGCTGGCGCGGTGACGAGCGCGAAGACGCCGACGCCCGTCGCGCCGGGCAGACCCTGGCCCGCTGGGTCGCCGATCGTCCGCACGCCCCGCGGTCGGCGGGTGTGCGGGCCAAGGGCCTCGGTGCGCACGAACGGGCCCGCGGCATCCGCACTCTCGAACTCGTTCTCGATGGGGCGGGGGGAGTGCCCCCGGGCTTCGTCGTCACCGTGCCCAAACTGCGCGACGTCCGGCAGGTCGACGCGATCACGGTCCTCTGCGAGGAGTTCGAGCGCGCGCACGGACTCACCGAGGCCAACGTGCGGGTGGAGCTGCAGATCGAGATCCCGCAGGCCGTGCTCGGCCCCGACGGGCGCGCCACCCTGGCGCAGGCCATCCATCGCGGTGGCCGGCGCATCTGGGGACTGCACTACGGCACCTACGACTACAGCGCGGCGTGCGGGATCGTCTCGGCGCAGCAGTCACTCGAGCATCCCGCCGCCGACCATGCCAAGGCCGTCATGCAGGTGGCCGCCGCGCAGACCGGGGTGTGGATCAGCGATGGGTCCACCCAGGTGATGCCCACCGGGGAGCCCGAACAGATCGACGCGGCAGTGCGTCGCCATCACCGGCTGGTCACGCGGTCGTTGGAACGCGGTTTCTATCAGGGCTGGGACATGCACCCGGGGCATCTCGTGACCCGCTGGCTGGCGGTTGTCGGCTTCTATCGGTCGGCGATGCCGGCCGCCGCGAGCCGATTGCAGGCCTATTTCGAGCGGCGCTCCGGCGATGTGGTCGACGAGCCGGCGACCGCGATGTCGCTGGCACTGGTGATCCGCCGCGGCCTGGCCGCTGCGGCCTTCACCGTCGACGAGGTGACCCGGACGGCACCGTTGTGCACACCCGCGCGGCTCGACGAATTGTCGGCCGGCGGCGGTGCCCTGACGTCCGGCTGACGCCTCGGTGCGCTCGCCGCGCCGAGCGCACCGAGAAGTGGCAGGATGACGGAGCCGGAGTGCACCGCAGGTGCCCCGGAGGTGAATTCGGACCCGAGGGTGTCGAATTCAGCAGGTACCGACACGGGGAAGGACGGAATCGGTGCGACTGTCGCCGCATGAGCAGGAACGTCTGCTCATCTCCTACGCCGCCGAGCTGGCCCGCCGCAGGCAGGGTCGCGGACTCAAGCTCAACCATCCGGAGGCGGTCGCCGTCATCACCGATCACGTCCTCGAAGGCGCGCGAGATGGCCGTACCGTCGCCGAACTCATGGCCAGTGGCCGCGAGGTTCTCACCCGCGACGACGTGATGGACGGGATACCGGAGATGCTGCACGACGTGCAGGTCGAGGCGACTTTCCCGGACGGCACCAAGTTGGTCACCGTGCATCACCCGATCGGCTGAGGTAGGGGAGTTATCCAGTGGCGCAGCAGAAATCGACGATCGTGCCCGGTGAGGTGATCACCGCCGACGGCGACATCGAACTCAACGCGGGAGCCTCGGCGATCACCCTGACCGTCACCAACACCGGTGATCGCCCGGTCCAGGTCGGCAGTCACGTCCACTTCCCGCAGGCCAATCCGGCGCTCGACGTCGATCGCGATCAGGCGCGGGGGCGACGCCTCGACATCCCCGCCGGTACCGCGGTGCGCTTCGAACCGGGGATCGAGATGACGGTGACACTGGTCCCGCTCGGCGGAACCCGTGAGGTGCACGGGATCTCGCTGGATGCGCCCGGGAAGGTGGACTGAGATGGCGATCCTCGGACGTGACCGCTACGCGCAACTGTTCGGCCCCACCACCGGTGATCGGATTCGTCTCGCCGACACCGATCTGCTCATCGAGGTCACCGAGGACCGTTGCGGCGGACCGGGTCTGGCCGGCGACGAAGCGGTGTTCGGTGGCGGCAAGGTCATCCGGGAATCGATGGGGCAGAGTCGCGCCACCCGCGCCGATGGCGCGCCCGACACCGTCATCACCGGCGTGGTCGTGCTCGACCACTGGGGAATCATCAAGGCCGACATCGGAATCCGCGACGGCCGCATCGTAGCCCTGGGTAAGGCCGGAAATCCCGACACGATGGACGGGGTGCATCCCGACCTGGTGATCGGGGCGTCGACGGAGATCATCGCGGGCAACGGCAAGATCCTGACGGCCGGCGGTATCGACTGCCATGTCCACTTCATCTGCCCGCAGATCATGGACGAGGCGCTCGGCAACGGCATCACCACGCTGATCGGCGGCGGCACCGGACCCGCGGAGGGTTCCAAGGCCACCACCGTCACGCCCGGCGCGTGGCATCTGGCGTCGATGCTCGCCGCCACCGATCACTGGCCCATGAACATCGCTCTGCTGGGCAAGGGCAACACCGTCAGCGCCGAGGCCATGCGCGAGCAGATCCGTTCCGGCGCATCGGGATTCAAGCTCCACGAGGACTGGGGGAGTACACCGGCCGCGATCGACGCCTGCCTGCGCGTGGCCGACGAGACCGGGGTGCAGGTGGCGCTGCACTCCGACACGCTCAACGAGGCCGGCTTCGTCGAATCGACCCTGGGTGCCATCGCCGGACGCAGCATCCACGCCTATCACACCGAGGGTGCAGGCGGCGGGCACGCACCCGACATCATCACCGTTGCCGCGGCGGCCAACGTGCTGCCGAGTTCGACGAATCCGACCCGCCCGCACACCGTCAACACCCTCGACGAACACCTCGACATGCTGATGGTCTGCCATCACCTCAATCCCACCGTGCCCGAGGATCTCGCGTTCGCCGAGAGCCGCATCCGGCCGTCGACCATCGCTGCCGAGGATCTGCTGCACGACCTGGGTGCGATCTCGATGATCGGGTCGGACGCGCAGGCGATGGGTCGTATCGGCGAGGTGGTGTTGCGGACGTGGCAGACCGCGCACGTGATGAAGCGCAAACGTGGGGCGCTCGAGGGTGACAGCCGCGCCGACAACAACCGCGCACAGCGCTACATCGCCAAGTACACGATCTGTCCGGCGGTCGCCCACGGTTTCGACGACGAAATCGGATCGGTCGAGATCGGCAAGCTCGCCGACCTCGTGCTGTGGGATCCGGCGTTCTTCGGTGTGAAGCCGGACCTGGTGATCAAGGGCGGCGCGATCGCCTGGGCGCAGATGGGAGATGCCAACGCCTCCATCCCGACCCCGCAGCCGGTCCTGCCCCGACCCATGTTCGGTGCCGCGGCACCGACCGCCGCCGACACCTCGCTGAGCTTCGTCGCGCCGGGCTGCGACGAGGATCTGGCCGATCGCATCGGCATCCGTCGCCGGCTGGTACCGGTGAAGAACACCCGCGCCCTCGGCAAGGCCGACATGCCGCGCAATGCCGCGACGCCGACCATCGAGGTCGACCCCGACACCTTCACCGTGCGCATCGACGGGGCGGTGTGGGATGCCGAGCCGGTGCCCGAACTGCCGATGGCACAACGGTATTTCCTGTTCTGAGCCGCCGTGACCGATCCCGCTGCGCCCGCCACGTCGTCGTTGGCGATGATGCTGACCCTGGCCGATTCGCGCCTGCCGGTGGGCGGCCACGTCCACTCCGGTGGTGTCGAGCAGGCGATCACCGACGGCTTCGTGCGCGGCGTCGCCGACCTCGCCGCCTTCCTGCACCGACGACTCACCACCAGCGGCCTGGTCGCGGCGTCGATCGCCGCCGCGGTGGCCGAGGGCACCCTCGACGTTCGGGCCGCCCAGATCGAAACCGATGCCCGCACCCCGTCGGCCGCCGCGCGCAAAGCGTCTCTCGCTCAGGGCCGCGGCATGGTCCGACTGGCCCGCCGCATGTTCCCGGCGACTGATTTCTCGGCGCACCTGCCGAGCACTCATCTGCCGGTCATCAGCGGCTCGGTCGGCGCGGCGTCGGGCCTGTCGGGCATGCAGACCGCGCTCGTGTGCGTCTACACGACGGTGAGCGGCACGGCGACGGCCGGGCAGCGGCTCCTGGCCCTCGACCCGGCCGATGTCGCGGTGATGATCGCCGACCTCGGTGCCGAGTGCGAAGCGGTGGCCGCGCAGGCCGCGACCGGACTCGCGGATCTGTCCGATCCGATTCTCGACGTCCTCGCCGAGCGTCACGAGACCCGGCCCATGCCCCTGTTCATGAGTTGACCCGCTCGGCCCACGAGCCGAGCCGACCGCAGACCAAGCCCGATCACGATCCGACCCCCGAGAGGAATCCATGCCCCCGCACCTGATCGACGGCGAACCCCACGATCACGGCCACGACCGGCCACGCCGCCATCGCGAGCCCGGAGAAGCGCTGCGCGTCGGCATCGGCGGGCCCGTCGGCTCCGGCAAGACCGCACTCGTCGCGGCCCTGTGCCGCCAACTGCGCGACGAACTGTCGGTCGCCGTGCTGACCAACGACATCTACACCACCGAGGACGCCGACTTCCTGCGCCGCAACGCCGTCCTGCCCGACGAACGGATCACCGCCGTGCAGACCGGTGGCTGCCCGCACACCGCGATCCGCGACGACATCACCGCCAACCTCGACGCGATCGACGACCTGATCGCGGCCAATCCGCCGCTGGATCTGATCCTCGTCGAGTCCGGCGGTGACAACCTCACCGCCACCTTCTCCACCGGACTGATCGACGTGCAGATCTTCGTCATCGACGTCGCCGGCGGCGACAAGGTTCCCCGCAAGGGGGGCCCCGGGGTGACCTGGTCGGACCTGCTCGTCATCAACAAGACCGACCTCGCGCCGCAGGTCGGTGCCGATCTGGAGGTGATGCGTCGCGACGCCGCCAAGGTCCGGGAGGGCCGCCCGACCGCGATGATCTCACTCACCGACGATCCGGCCGCCACCGATGTGCTGGCCTGGGTGCGTGGTCATCTCGCAGCCGACGCGCCGGTGGGTGGCGGGGCGGCCGGACGGTAGATGCGCACCGAGGTCGAGATCGTCGTCGAGGCCGGTCGCTCGCCGCGTGTGCGTGCCACCGGCGGGCTGGCCGTTCGCCGGACCGGGACGTCGCGTGCACACCTGATCGGGACTGCGGCGACCCCGCTGGGCGGCGACCACATCGAGGTTCTCGTGCATCTCGCGGAGGCGACGTCGCTCGACCTCGGTTCGGTGGCCGCGATGATCGCCCTGCCCGCCGCGGATCGGGTGGAGTCGACCTCGCGATGGCGTATCGAGGTCGGCGCGGGCGCCCGTCTGCGGCTCGACCCGCAGCCCACCGTGGTGGCCGGGGGAGCCCACCACGATTCGGTGATCGAGGTGCACGCCGACGCCGACGCGACGATCGATCTGCACGAGCACATCCAGATAGGCCGGTCGGCCGTCGATCACCCCGGCGACGACGCCGGACGATGGCGCGGACGACTCCACGTCGACGTCGACCGGCGTCCCATCCTGCGTCACGGACTCGAGTTGGGGGCCGGATCGGCTTGTGCTGCAGCGGGTTTCAACGCACTGACCAGCGTGTTCCGGTACCCCGACGCGAGCCCCGCCCACGTCGACGCAGACCATTTCGCGGCGCGGCTCGCCCTCGTCGGCGATGCATCGCTCACCACCGCACTGGGGCGGGGGGTCGCTCAGGCACGAGCCCACTGCGACGCCCTCGATGTGGCAGCTCTCGCGCAGATCTAGGGCTCAGCCCAGCCCCTAGCTGGCCTCGGCCGCGGAGGCCTTGTCGGCCTCGGTCGTGGTGGCGTCGGCGTCGCTGGTGGGCTTGTTCGCGGATTCGGTCGCCGCCGCGGTGTCGTCGGCACCGGCCGCCTCGGCCTCCACCTCGGGCACCGACTTGTTCTCCAGTGCCGACAGCGCGCCGATGGCCGTGCGCGCGTACACCTGCTGTTCGGTCACCGCGAGCTGCGAGCGACCGCGCGTGCTGAACGCGAAGAACCAGTTGATCAGCGTGTTCAGCCGGTTGCGGAAACCGACGAGGTACACCAGGTGCAGCGCGAGCCAGCCGAGCCAGGCGAAGTATCCCTCGGTCTCGAACTTCTTCTTGGTACCCGGGATCGGCACCTGCATCACCGCGCTGAAACGCGAGATGGTGGCCATCGACCCCTTGTCGTAGTAGCTGAACGGCTTGCGCTGATCCGGCGTCTGACCCTTCTGCTCGGCCTTGATCGCATCGGCGGCGTAGCGGCCGCCCTGGATCGCGCCCTGCGCCACGCCCGGCACGCCGTCGACGGCCATCATGTCGCCGACGACGAAGACCTCTGGGTGATCGGGGATGGTCAGATCGGGCAGCACCTTCACGCGCCCCGCCCGGTCGAGTTCGACACCCGACTGTTCGGCGAGTTGCTTGCCGAGCGGGCTGGCCTGCACGCCCGCCGACCACACCTTGCACTGCGATTCGATCCGTCGGGTGCTGCCGTCCTTCTCCTTGACCACGAGGCCGTCGTAGTCGAGGTCGACGACCATCGCACCGAGTTGGATCTCCACACCCATCTTCTCCAGGCGCGCGGCGGCCTTGCGACCGAGCTTTTCGCCGAACGGTGGCAACACCGCGGGAGCCGCGTCGAGCAGGATCACCCGGGCTTCGGTGGGGTCGATGTTGCGGAAGGCTCCCTTGAGGGTCTTGTCGCTCATCTCCGCGATCTGACCGGCCAGCTCGACCCCGGTGGGGCCGGCGCCGACGACCACGAAGGTCAACAGCTTGGCGCGCTCGGCAGGGTCGTCGGACAGCTCGGCCTGCTCGAACGCGCCGAGGATGCGTCCGCGCAACTCGAGGGCGTGGTCGATGGTCTTCATACCCGGCGCGTACTCGGCGAAATGGTCATTGCCGAAGTACGACTGGTCGGCGCCCGCGGCGATGATGAGCTTGTCGTAGGGCGTCACCGTGATGCGCTCGAGCAACCGGGAGGTCACCGTCTTGGCGGTCAGGTCGATCTGGAACACATCGCCCATCAGCACGGTGACGTTGCGTTGCTTGCGCAGTACCACGCGGGTGGCCGGGGCGATCTCGCCCTCGGCGACGATGCCGGTGGCCACCTGGTAGAGCATCGGCTGGAACAGGTGGTGGGTGGTCTTGCCGATGAGCGTGACGTCCACATCGGCCTTCGCGAGCCGTTGGGCGGCGAAGAGACCACCGAAGCCGGAGCCGATGATGACGACGTGAGGGCGTGCCGAAGTCGGGGTGGGGCTGCTCATCGGAAGAACGTCTCCTCATCGATCGTGGTCGACATACCCGCTGGTGGGCATGCATGCTCGATTGTGTCGGGCCGTGGATACGGTCTGGGTGCGGACGCGGTCACGCCGCACGCCTCTTCACGGTAGTCCTCGCCGCCCGATCGGTCGCGGTGAGGCATCCATGTCAGGACATTATGGTCCTCGTCGCGGTGAACGCCGAATCAGGCGGTCAGATCGGTCGAGGCGCCCCAACCCTCGTGACGTCGTTGCCAGTCCTCACGGAGCAGGTCGTATTCGACCTCGCCGAATCCGCCCGGCGCGTTCTCGTCGCCGACGTGAATGCCGCAGATCCGCATGCCCAGCTTCTCCATGACACGACGCGAGGCCGCGTGCGTGGAGGTGGCGCTGGCGAACACCCGCTGCGCGTCGAGGTCGGTGAACGCGAGGTCGGTGACGATCCGCGCGGCCTCGGTGGCCAAGCCCCGGCCCCAGTACTCGCGCCGCAACCGATAGGTCAGTTCCAGCTCTGGGCGGCTGGAGTGCCGCGGCGCCCGTAACGACACCCAGCCGAGGAACACCCCGTAACGCCGATCGATCACCGTCCACAGGCCGCCGCGGCCGGTGCGTAATTCGGTCTGCGCGCGGGGCACGACCCACTCCTCGACGAGACTGCGGGGTGTGGCGATGCCGCCGCTGACGAAGTGCATCACGTGCGGATCGCTGTCGAGGCGCACGAGATCGTCGACGTCGCAGCGTTCGACCGGCCGCAACAACATCCGCGACGTCTGCACGATCACCCGGCCCCCAATGCCCTCATGTCCGCATGCGCCGGGATACTCCTGCAACGTCCGGCTCGGCCCACTCGGGAGATGAGTGTACGGACTACGCCGGACACATGCCGCCATTTGTGGGCGTGTCCCGGCGCGGGTCGCCGCGCGTGACCGTCGGTGCGTGGCGCTAGGCTCCCCCTCGTGGACCCCGACACCCAGCCGACGACACCGACACCCGACGCCGAGGTGCCGCCGCCGCACGCGCCCGCGGAGGTCGAGCTCCAATTGCGTTGGGGCGACATGGATATCAACGCCCACATCAACAACGTTCAATTTGCGCGGCTGTTCGAGGAAGGCCGGGTGCGCGCGTTTTCCCGATGGTTCCCGGGTGGGGCCGAACGACTTCCGATCCTGGTGGTGCGTCAGGACGTGGAGTTCCGGGCAACGCTGGACTACACCCTCGATCCCGTCGTCATGCGGTTGGCGATCACGCGCCTGGGCACGAGTTCCTACACGATCGGCGCCACGCTGTCGGCCGCCGACGGCACCCTGTGTGCCCTCGCCCGTACCACCATGGTCGTCATCGACCCGGCGACCGGTCGGCCGACCCCGATCCCGCCGTCGGCCCGGCAGATCCTCGAGTCCCACCGGGCGCAACTTCCGGAGCTGCGGCCGAGGGACTGACCGGAGCGAGGCGACATGCTGCGACTACACCGCGCCGAGCGCACCGACGTCCTGGCCGACGCGCTCGCCGACGTCCTGGCCACCGGTCTGCCCGACCCGATGGCGAGCGAGATCGTGGCCGTGCCCGCGCGAGGAATCGAGCGGTGGTTGTCGCAGCGGCTGGCGGTCCGGTTGGGATCGTCGCCCGAGCTCGGTGACGGAATCGCCGCCAACATCGGCTTCTGCTCACCGGGCGAGCTGACCGACGCCGTGATCGACGCCCTCGACACCGACACGCAGACCGCGACGGCCTGGCGCGCCGATGCGCTGGTTTGGCCGGTACTCGCCGTTCTCGACGACCTCGTCGACGACCCGCAGATGGCGATGCTGGCCCGGCACATCGGGTCCGCATCCACTGCAACGGCCGCCGGCGCCGGCACGAACACCACCGAAGGGGACGGCCCGGACGGGGCCCGACTCGGTCGCCGGTACGCCACTGCGCGCCACATCGCCGACCTCTTCGAGCGCTACGCCCGCCAGCGGCCCGGCATGCTCGCCGACTGGGCGGCCGGTGGGCAGAGTAACGGCGCCGGCGCGGCTCTGCCCGACGACATGGCGTGGCAACCCAGGTTCTGGCGCGCCGTCCGCGAACGCGTCGGGGCCGCACATCCGGTGGAGCGGCTCGATGCACTGTGCGAGGCCGTGCGCGCCGACCCCGGCGCCGTGGACCTCCCGCCGCGGGTGTCGGTGTTCGGGCCGACCCGCATCACCGAGACGTTCCGGCAGGTGGCCTCGGCGCTCGGTGCCCACCGCGATGTGCACCTGTTCGTGCCGCACCCCGGTCCCGCGCTGTGGCGTGCGGTGGCCACGACGGCGGCACCCGCTGATGCCCGGCGCGCGTCGTGGCGTCCACCGTCCTTGCGAAATCCGTTGCTGGCCGGGCTGTCCCACGATGTGCAGGAATTACAGCTGTCCATCGCCGGGCACCTCGACACCGAGGTGCATCATCGGGCGGGCGACCACCCCCCGGCGACGGTGCTGCAGACCGTGCAGGCCGGCATCCGCGACGATTCCGATCCCCGCGCGGACCGTGGCACATGTGCCGCGGACGACTCGATCGAGATCCACGCCTGCCATGGTCCCGAACGGCAGGTCGAGGCCCTGCGGGACCGGCTGCTGCATCTGTTCGACGCCGACCCGACCCTGCAACCGCGCGACGTGATCGTGATGTGCCCGGACGTCGAGACGTTCGCGCCGTTGATCCGCGGCGCCTTCGGCCAGAGTGGACTCGACCACCCGGCCGCCGCGTTGCGCGTCCGCCTCGCCGATCGCGGTCTGCGCCACCTCAATCCGGTCCTCGACGTGGTGGCCACCGTCGTCGAACTGGCCGTCGGCCGGATCACCGCGGGCCAGGTCACCGACCTGTTGACGCGCGAACCGGTGAGCCGTCGCTTCGCGATGTCCGACGACGATCTGGATTGGGTGCGGGAATGGCTCTCGCGCAGCGGAATCCGGTGGGGAATCGATGAGACGCAACGAAAGCGGTTCGGCCTCTCGGGTTTCGGTCAGGGGACCTTCTCCGCCGGGCTCGACCGGGTGGCGCTCGGCGTCGTCGCCGAGGAGGACGACGGTGAATGGCTGGGTGCCGCACTGCCGCTGGAGGGTGTGGAGAGCACCCAGATCGACCTGGCGGGACGGCTGATGGAATTCGTCGACCGCCTGGGCGCGCTCGTGGTGCGCCTGTCGGGGTCCGCGTCGGCGGCAGACTGGGCCGAGAGTCTGATCGCGGTCGTCGACGAGTTGACCGAGACCGCGCCCGGCGACGAATGGCAGACGGCGCAGGCGCACCGATCCATCACCGAGGCACTCGCATGTGATACCGAGGACCCGCCGAAAGGTGAGCGTCTGCTGCGGCTCTCCGATGTGCGCGATCTCGTCGCGATGATGATCGCCGGGCGCCCGACACGGGCCAACTTCCGCACGGGTGAATTGACGGTGTGCACGCTGGTGCCGATGCGCTCGGTACCGCACCGGGTCATCGTGCTGCTCGGCGTCGACGCCGAGGCCTTCCCGAGGGCGTTGCGCGTCGACGGCGACGACATCCTGGGTCGGGTTCCGCTGGTCGGTGAACGCAACCCCCGCGCCGAGGATCGCCAGTTGTTCCTCGACGCGCTGACCGCCGCGCAGGAACACTTCCTGGTCTTCTACACCGGCGCCGACCCGGTCTCGGGCAGTCGGGTGCCGCCTGCGGTGGTTGTCAGCGAACTCGCCGACACGGTTGCCACCCTCTGCGGTATCCGGGCTGCCGAGGTGATCCGCCGGCACACCCTGCACGGCTTCGATGCCCGCAACTTCGAGCCCGGTGGCGTCGGTGGTGTGCAGGGTCCGTTCAGTTTCGATCGGGGACTGCTCGCCGGTGCCCGTGCCCTGCGGGGCTCGAAACAGCCGGTGCGGCCGATCGCCGGTGCCCACCTCGGGATCCCTGCCCCCGACGCCGATTCCGACGTCGAATTGACCTCGCTCGTCTCATTTTTCGCCAATCCCATCGAGGGTTTCGTGCGACAGCGTCTCGGTGCCCGGATGCCTGATGAGGAGCACGACGATTCCGACCGCCTCGAGGTCAGGGTCGCCGGTCTCGAGGAGTGGGCGATCGGTGATCGGCTGTTGGCCCGTATGCTCGCCGGCGCCGATCTCCGGGACTGCCAGATGGCCGAGGTGCGCCGTGGCACCCTGCCGCCGGCCGAATTCGGGCGACGCGAACTGGTCCGCATCTCACGGCAGGTCGGTGCGGTGTACGACGCGGCGGTCGGTCTGCGGCACGGAGATGCGGCGACCTGTGATTTCGTGCTCGACCTCCCGGACGGTACCCGGGTGCACGGGAGCGTCGGCGACGTCTTCGGCACCGGTATCGTCGCCGCGACCTACTCGAAAGTGCGCGCCAAACACCGACTTTCGGCCTGGATTCGGCTTGTCGCGCTCGCCGCGGCGCAACGCTGCGGCGCGGTCGGCGGTCCGGTGATCGACTCGACGACGATGATCGGCCGCGCCGATCGAAAGGCGCCGGGGATCTCCGTGGTCCGCCTGGCCGGCCCCGACGATCCGCTCGCTTTGCTCGCCGAGCTCGTCGCCATCCGTCGGCTCGGTCTGCAGACCGTGTTGCCACTACCGCTGGATCCCGGTGCCGCCTATGGCATCAAACGCGCGAGCGGGAGCTCGGAGATGATCGCGCTGAACGCCGCGGCCACCTCGTTCGCCGGCAAGTTCGGCGCGCATACCGACCCCTATCTGCGGTTGGTGTACGGCGCCGATGTCACCGCGTCCGTCGACTTCGACACGTTGACCTCGGTCTGCGCCGCCGACACCGCACCCTGGGCACAGATCGGCCTGGTGTCGGGTGAGCCGGTCTTCACCACGCTCGCCCGCCGGCTGTGGGGCCCCGTCGTCGAACACGAGGTGATCAGATGACCTTCCCCGCAGCAGGTGTCGCCCACGGCCGGCTCGACGCCCCGCGCCCCTTCCGGCTCGACGAGCCCCTCGCCGAGCACACCACCGTGCTCGAGGCCAGTGCGGGAACCGGGAAGACCTACGCGATCGTCGGCATCGCGGCCCGGCACATCGCCGAGGGCCTGCCGATCGACAAGCTGCTGCTGGTCACCTTCAGCCGATCGGCGACCGCCGAACTCCGCGAACGGATGCGCGAACGCCTCACCGGTCTGCTCACCGCGATCGACGCCCGAGCCGACGAGCCCGACCCCGGTGCCGCTTCCGCGCAGACGCCCGACGCCGAACCGGACGAACTGCTTTCGCTGATGCTCACCGGTGACGCCGAGACGATCGCGTTGCGCCGGGATCGACTCGCGCGCGCCCTGTCGGACTTCGACGCGTCGACCATCGCCACCACCCACACCTTCTGCAACCGCATGCTCGAGGCGCTCGGGTTCCTCGGTGAACGCGAATTGGTCTACGAGATCGTGGAGGACGTCGACGATCTCGTCGAGGAGACTGCCCTGGATCTGTATCTGCGCGGTTTCGGCCGCGACCCCGACGATCCGGTGTTCACCTTCGACGATGCGGTGACCATCGCCAAGGAGGCCGTGCGCAATCCGGCGGTCGACCTCGTCCCGGCCGGTGTCGCCGACGCCGAGGGCGCACCGCGGGCCGACCGTGCCGCGACCCGTCGCGTCAACTTCTGCCATCGCGTACGCGAGATCGTCGAGCGCCGCAAGCGCGAGTCCCGGTTGCGGACCTACGACGATCTGCAGATGATCTTGTACCGCATCGTGATCGACGAGAACATCGGCGCCGACGCGTGCGCGCGTATCCGCGACACGTTCGAGCTGATCCTCGTCGACGAGTTCCAGGACACCGACCCGCTCCAATGGGAGATCCTGCGCCGGTGCTTTCACGGTCAGCGGCGTCTGGTGCTCGTCGGCGACCCCAAACAGTCCATCTATGCCTTCCGCGGAGCGGAGATCCTCAGTTACCTCGACGCGGTGCGGGTGGCGGGGCAGCGCCTGGCCCTCGACACCAATTGGCGTTCCGACGAGAACCTCGTCGAGGCGCTGTTCCGGATCTACGGCGGCGCCAATCTCGGCAACGACCAGATCACGGTGCACCAGGTGAATGCCCGCCGCCCGGGCACCCGGCTCACCTCGTCGGAGACGGGCCCAGCTACCCGAACGCCAGACGCTCAGAAACCGGTGCCGTCGCTGCGCGTGCGCTGGTTTCGCCACGACGATTTCCCGGTCCTCATGCGCAACAGCGCATTCGCCTCGGTCAACGACGTCCGCGCGGCGGTCATCGCCGACGTCGCCGCCGATGTCGCGTCGCTGCTCGCGTCGGGCACCCAGCTCACCACCGACTCCGGAGTCCGTGAGGTGCACCCGGGTGACATCGCGATACTGGTGTCGGCCAACCGCACCATCGAGCCGTTGCAGAACGCGTTGGGCGGCCACGGTATCGGGTCGGTGGTGGGGACCGGTACGAGCGTGTTCGCGACCATGAGTGCCCGGCACTGGTTGTGGGTGCTGCGGGCGATCGAGTCGCCCGCACGAAACGACCGGGTGGCGCTGGCTGCGCTGACACCGCTCATCGGCTGGGACCCCGAGCGGCTGGCCGGTGCCGGCGACGCCGAGCTGACCGAGCTGGCGGCCGGGTTGGCGGATCTGGCACGGACTTTCGACGACGGCGGATTCGCCGCGATGGCGCAGCGGATACTCGCCGACCACGGCGTGGCCGGTCGTGTGCTCGCCGGCGCCGACGGCGAACGGATGCTCACCGATCTGCTGCAGGTGTCGACGGTGTGCAATCGCCATGTGGTGGAGGAGGATTGCGGGCTCTCGAGTCTGGTGGAGTGGTTGGCCGACCGCATCGCCGACGAATCGCTGTGGCGGCGTTCGGAGGAGCAGACCCGGCGACTCGACCGCGATACCCAGGTCGTGCAGATCATGACGGTGCACGCCAGTAAGGGGCTGCAATTTCCGATCGTCTACGTGCCGTTCGGCTGGGACGGTGCCCGCAACTCGTCGCCGAAGACCTTCCGTTACCACGACGACAACGGTGACCGGCACCTCGACGTCGGCGGTCTGGACACCACCGGGCGTCCGGAACGCCTGCGCCGCAGCATCTCCGAGGATGCGGGGGAGGACCTGCGCAAGCTGTATGTGGCGCTGACCCGCGCCGGGTCGCAGGTGGTTGCCTGGTGGGCGCCGTCGCGCGGCACCAGCGACTCGGCGCTGCATCGCCTGATCTTCGGACACCCGCCCGGCTACATGGAGCCGGGAACGACCGTCGCCGAGTCGGTGCGGGTGCCCGATCCCGACGAATGCGAGGCCCGGCTCGTCCAACTCGGTGCGGGTACCGACACCATCAGTGTCGAATCCGCCGGCGGCCTCGACCCCGGGCGGTGGGTGTCCGACACCGCCAAGCGGTCACCGAACGAGCTCTCCGCGGCGGTGTTCGGCGGTCGGATCGACAGCGGGTGGCGGCGTACGTCGTATTCGGCGATCATCGCCGCCGCCGGACACGCGTCATTCGGTTCTGGCGACAGCGACAGCGGCAGCGAACCCGAACCCGAGGCGCAGTCCGTGGACGACGAGCCCGTCGAGGCTGTCGAGGAGGCACTGCCGATCGCCGACGCCGACGAGCGGGCCGGAACGCCGTCACCGATGAACGGCATGCCGTTCGGTGCGACCTTCGGCACCCTTGTGCACGAAACCCTCGAGTATGTCGACACCTCCGCGCCCGATCGGCGAGCTCATGTGCGCGAACTGTGCGAGCGATCGGCATCTCGCTATGGGATGCCGGTGGATGTCGACGCGTTGACCTCCGCCCTCGACAAGGTACTCACCACGCCACTCGGATTCGGTGACCTCTGGAGCGTCGGACCGCGAGATCGGTTGGCCGAGCTGGACTTCGAGATGCCGTTGGGTCCGCCCGAGGTGACCGGCAGTGATCCCGCCGGCGCGGGCGCACCACTGGCCGCCATCGCCGAACTGATGAGCGACCTGCTGCCATCGGACGATCTGCTGCGACCGTATGTGCCGATCCTGGCGTCGCTGCCCGCCCAGCGTCTGCGTGGATTCCTCACCGGCAGCATCGATTCGGTGCTGCGGATTCCCGACGGACGCTTCGTCGTGGTGGACTACAAGACCAATCGACTGCGCCCGGGGGCGCTGATGGTCGAGGACTTCTCGGCCGAGGCGATGGCCGCGGAGATGATCCGATCCCATTATCCGTTGCAGGCGCTGCTGTATTCGGTTGCGCTGCATCGCTATCTGCGCTGGCGGCTGCCCGGGTACGCAGCCGCGGCGCATCTCGGGCCGGTGCAGTACCACTTCGTCCGCGGGATGGCCGGGCCGTCGACCCCAGCGGGGTGCGGTGTGTTCGAGTGGTCGGTACCCGCAGAGCTGATCACGACGCTCTCGGATCTGTTGGCGGGAGCGCCACGATGACGCCGCCCACACCACCGGACACCGTCGTCCCGGTCGACGATCCCGCCGGCCCCGGTGCCCACACCGATGACGGCAGGCGGGTGCACGGGGCCCGCGGGCTGCTCGGTGAGGCCAACGCCGTCGGCATCCTCGACGCCGCCGACGTGCACGTCGCGACCCGACTGGTACGCATGTGCGGTGAACCGGTGTCCGAGATCGCCGAGTTCGCCGCAGCGCTGGCCGTGCGCGCGGTGCGCCTGGGCTCGACCTGCCTGGCGGTCCGCGACCTGGCCGACATCGCCGCGGGCGCAGAACACGACTCCGCGCCGGAGCGCAGGGCCATCGGAGTGGGAGGTGCAGTCGGGGTGGGCGGTGCCGTCGGGGCGGACGGCCGAGCGGTGATGCCGGCACTGCCGTCCGCCGACGAACTCGTCGGCGGGTTGCGCTCGAGTCCGCTGGTCGTCGGTGCCAATGGCGGCCCCCTGCGGCCGCTGGTCGTCGCCGACACCGTCGACGGGCCATTGATATACCTGCGCAAGTACTTTCAGCAGGAGCAGGTGATCCGCACCGTCCTCGCCGAACGAGCCGCGTCGGTGCCCGAGGTCTCGGCCGAGCGGGTCACCGGTGCCCTCGACGAGGTCTTCGGCGAGGGCGCCGGCCTTGCACCTCGACAGCGGCTGGCCGCCGCCGTCGCCGCCTCGCGGTGGACCTCGGTGCTCACCGGAGGTCCGGGTACCGGCAAGACCTACACCGTTGCGCGCATCCTCGCCGTGCTCGATCGGCTCGCCCCGGCACGACTGCACATCGCGGTGTGCGCACCCACGGGCCGCGCGGTCGCCCAGCTGCAGGCCTCACTCGACGGGATGAGCCGCGGGCTCGGCCCGGACTCGTCGGTCACGGGCGACTCGGCAAGCGGCCCACCGGTACACGCGGTGACCGTTCACGGACTGTTGGGCTGGCGACCCGGTTCGCGGCCGCGCTATGGACCGGGTAACCGCTTGCCGCACGACGTGGTGGTCGTCGACGAGACCTCCATGCTGTCGGTGACCGCGATGAGTCACCTCCTCGAGGCGGTGCGTCCGGATGCGCGCCTGATCCTGGTGGGTGATCCCCATCAGCTCGCGTCGGTGGAGGCCGGTGCGGTGCTCGCCGACCTCGTCGAGCGGCCACCCAGCGGCGCAACAGACTCCAGCGGCGCAACACACTCCAGCGGCGCAGATCACGACAGTGGGACCGCACTCGATGCCGAGATCATGGCCCTGGCGGACGACTCGCGGATCACCGCATCCGAACGTCCGCGTTTGGCCGATGGCATGGTCGAACTGACCCGCAACTTCCGCAACCGCGACGGCATCGCCACGGTCGCCGCAGCGGTCAATGACGGTGACGGCGATCGCGTGCTCGAGCTCATCGGCTCCGGCGAGCTGGCCGACATCGTGCTCGTCGAGCCCGACGATCCCGCGATCCACCGCGACGTCGTCGCCTGGGTCACCGATCTGTGGTCGGCAGCCCGCGCCGGCGATGCGCCGACCGCGTTGCAGGTGCTCGATTCACACCGCGTGTTGTGTGCCCACCGTGCGGGCCGGTGGGGTGTGCAGGGGTGGACGCGTCAGATCGTCGAGTGGTGCGGTGAGATCCCCGGCCACCCGCCTGTGACGCCCGACCTCGCGGCGCCACAGCCCGGGATGCCGATCCTGGTGACCGCCAACGATCGGCAGAACCGGGTGTTCAACGGGGACTGCGGTGTGGTGATCGCCGAGGCCGGCGATCCGTCGCTGACCGTTGCCTTCCGGCGCAGCGAGTTCAGCGATCCGATGTTCGTCCCGCCGGCGCGGCTGGCCGAGACGATGTGGGCCTACGCGATGACCATCCACCGCAGCCAGGGCAGCCAGTTCGATGCGGTCACCGTCGTTCTGCCACCGCAGGATTCGCCGCTGCTCACCCGCGAACTCCTCTATACCGCCATCACCCGCGCCAAGTCGCGGGTTCGGATCGTCGGAACCCTGGAGACGTTACGGGCGGCGGTTGGTCGTCGCGTGCACCGCGCGAGCGGACTGCGCTCCTCCCCGGCGGAGCCGGCGGGTCGATGATTGCGGACCCGGCGGGTCGATGATTGCGGAGCCGGCAGGTCAGTGACGGCGCGGACGACGGGGTGGCAGTACACTTCTCACAGGTCGACGCCGCCGCGCACGAGGTCGCGGCGGATGTAGCATTCGGTGCCGAAGAGGCGGTCACGCCGTTCGCGCGGCAGATTCATCAGACTCGAGATCATCTGGCTGCGTTCCACTTCCGAGCGATGTGAGGCGACCGCCGCGGCCTTCTGCTTGACCCACGCCGACACGTCGAGTTCGAGGTCGATGCCCGAAGGTGGCGTGCCCGGCAGGGCGTACCGGGAGATCGTCGGAAAGAAGTCGTCGACGACGTCCTCGATCATCCAGTCGGCGATGGTGGCCATGTACACCGAGCGGATGCGCCAGGCCGGTCCGGTGCTCCGATGGAGCATGGAGGCGCCTGCGGCATCGGCGGCCGCGAGGGCCAGCCGGTGCGCGTGAACGTGATCGCGGTGCCCGTAGATGCCGACCGGATCGTAGGTGAGCAGGATCTCCGGGCGCAGCCGACGGATGTGGCCGACCAGAATCCGCACCTGCTTGTCGAAGCTGACGTCGCAGAATCTCTTCGCGCCGGGCGCCGACACGGGGACCCCGTCGTCGGCGAATCCCAGCATGATCGGCTCGCGTGTCACCCCGAGCTCGGTGAGTGCGTTGCGCAGTTCACCGTGCCGGGACGTACCCGTCGCCCAGGTCGCGGTCACCACCGACACGTCGCCGCCGAGTTCGACGTGACGGGCGATCGTGCCGCCGGTCCACAATGATTCGTCGTCGGGGTGGGCGTGCACGAGCATCATCCGCGGAACCGTCATCTACCGTCGTCACCTCCTCGGTGTCGGGCGACCGGGCGCCGTCGATCGTGCGAGACCCTGTTCAGCGTACTGCGTTCACGGCTCGCTAAAATCCGACGTTGTCCCCCGACCCGGGCAGACCGCGTCCGCCGCGGCGCACGCCCGGTCGGGGATAGGTGATCCATGAGCATGTGGAGGTCGTCGATGAGTACCGCATCAGAAGTCAGAGAATTCCAGGCCGAGACCCGGCAGCTGCTGGACCTGATGGTCCACTCGATCTACTCCAACAAGGACAGCTTTCTGCGGGAGTTGATCTCGAATGCCTCGGACGCGCTCGACAAGCTGCGTCTGGAGTCGTTGCTGAACAAGGATCTCGACGTCGACACGTCGGATCTGCACATCACGCTCGAGACCGTGAAACCGGCCGAGGGCGAGTCGGGTCCGCGGTCGCTGACCGTGCGCGACAACGGCATCGGCATGTCGCGCGAGGAGGTGGTCGATCTGATCGGCACCCTCGCCAAGTCGGGTACCGCGGAGTTGCGTAAACAGCTCGCCGAGGCCCAGAAGTCCGGGTCGGACTCCGCTGCGACCGACGAGCTGATCGGCCAGTTCGGAATCGGCTTCTACTCCACGTTCATGGTCGCCGACACCGTCACCCTGGTCACCAGGAAGGCGGGCGAGGCAACCGGCACCCGATGGGAGTCGACCGGGGACGGCACCTACACCCTCGACGAGGTCGCCGACGCGCCGCAGGGCACCGCCGTCACCTTGACGCTCAAGCCCGTCGACACCGAGAACCACCTGCACGACTACACCGACCCGGCCACCTTGCGCTCGTTGGTCAAGAAGTACTCCGACTTCATCGGCTGGCCGATCCGGATGGATGTCGAGAAGACCACCACGACGCCCGCCGAGGAAGAGGGCGGTGAGCCGACCACCGTCACCACCGTCGAGCCCGAGACCATCAACTCGATGAAGGCGCTGTGGGCGCGCTCGCGCGATGAGGTGTCCGACGAGGAATACGAGGAGTTCTACCGGCACGTCTCGCATGCGTGGGACAAGCCTCTGGAGATCATCACGCTCAAGGCCGAGGGCACCTTCGAGTACCAGGCGTTGCTGTTCATCCCCACCCAGGCGCCGTTCGATCTGTTCATGCGCGAGCGCAACGTCGGTATCTCGCTCTACGTCAAGCGTGTGTTCATCATGGACGACTGCGAAGAGCTGATGCCCGAGTATCTGAGGTTCGTCAAGGGTGTCGTCGACGCCGCGGACCTGTCGCTCAACGTGTCTCGGGAAATCCTGCAGCAGGACCGGCAGATCCGTGCCATCCGGCGCCGCCTCACCAAGAAGGTCATCTCGACGGTCAGCGAGATGCGCAGCTCCCGGCCGGAGGACTACCAGACCTTCTGGTCGAGCTTCGGTCGCGTGTTCAAGGAAGGTCTGGTCAACGACTTCGACAACCGCGATGCCGTCCTCAAGGCGTCGGTGTTCGCCTCCACCCACAGCGACGAAGAACTGACGTCGCTTGCCGATTACGTGGGCCGGATGCCGGAGAAGCAGGACTCGATCTACTATATGACCGGTGAGTCGCGTCAGCAGATCGAGAGCTCCCCGCATCTGGAGGCGTTCCGCGCCAAGGGGATCGAGGTGCTGATCCTCGCCGATCCAGTGGACGAGATGTGGGTCGGTGCCGGCCTGGAATTCGAGGGCAAGCAGTTCCGGTCGGTGGCGAAGGGAGCCGTCGACCTCGACGGCATCGACGGGGACTCCGACGCCGACGATGCCGACGACGAGAAGGCCAAGGACTTCGAGGGTCTGCTGACGTGGCTGGGCGAGGCGCTCTCCGACGACATCACCGAGGCTCGGCTGTCCAAACGACTCACCGAATCGGCGGCGTGCCTCGTCGGTGACGACTTCTCGATGTCGCCGCAGCTGGAGAAGCTGTATCGGGCGTCGGGTCAGGAGGTGCCCAAGACCAAGCGGGCACTCGAACTCAACGCCGCGCACCCGCTGGTCGCCGGCCTGAACAAGGCGTTCGGTGCCACGACCGATCACCAGTCGCTCATCGACACCGCCCGACTCGTCTATGGCATGGCGCTGATCGCCGAAGGCGGCGAACTCGACGACCCGGCCGCGTTCGCCCGGCTGCTGGCGGCGACGCTCACCGATTCGCTCGGCGCGCAGGAGCAGGACGGTGCCGCTGCGGCAGGGGACACCGCGGGGGAGTCGCCGAAGGGTGACGCAGAAGGAGTGGACGCAGAAGGGGCGACGCAGTCGGGTGAGTGAGCCCACCACCACGTGGCGTCGCCGGCCGGGACGAGGATGGCTCGCCGGCGCCGCCACGTTGGTGGTGATCGTCGTTGCCGTGGCGACGACGCTGGTGTTCACCCTTGGACGTGAGGATTCCTCGCCGTCCACCCCGGCCGAGACGGTCTCTGCCTTTCTGCGCGCGGTCGCCGACGACGACGGTGCCGCCGCGCTCGCGCTGATGACCGAGCCCCCGTCGCGCGAGTTCCTGACGTCCGACGCGTTGGCGCGGGCGCACGCCGCCGCCGCGATCACCGACGTCTCCGCACGCGAGCTCGGTTCGGGTGAAAGCAGCGGCGGCTCGACGACTCCGGTCGCGCCGACCCCACCCCCCGGTTCCCGGACCGCCGGCGAGTCCGCCGACGTCGGTGCCGAGTTCCGGATCGGTGGCCATCCGGTCCGCACGACGTATCGCACGGTACGCGACGGCCGGCGATGGCTGGTCGACGACGGTCTCGCCGCGGTGGAACTGGCGTCGTCGACGATTCCCGGTCTGTCGCTGCAGGGTCGGCCGGTCGCCGGGATCGGCACCGCCTATGTCTTTCCGGGCCGTCTTGTCTGGGGAAGCAGCAATCGCTACCTTGCCGTCACCGACTCGACCGACGTCACCGGGGGTGCGGCGGCGCCGACGAGGGCCGATCCCGGCGTCACCCTCGGTGACGCCGGCAATGCTGCGGTGGACTCGGCGCTGCACACCTACCTGGATCGATGCGCGAATTCCACGCAGGCCGACGCCTCGACGGATCGGCCGGGATGCGTGCAACGCCTGTACCGCTCGGCAGAGGTCTCCTCGGTCCGCTGGCGCGCGCCGAGCAGTCTGCACGACCTGGTCCGGGAACTCGATCCGGCAACCCCCACCTCGGTATCGGTGTTCGGTGGGGTCACCTGGCGGGCGCACTACACCGCGACCTACGGTGGCGAGACGACCGCGGAGGTGGACCAGCCGATGAACGGTGCGGTCGACCTCGACGCACAACCCGTCCCGACGTACTCATCTGCCGGCTGAGGCGCCGTCCGCGGGCGAGGTCACAACGCCGCGTCGAGCGCACCCGACTCGGCGTCTCCGGGCAACGCGACGACCGCGATGTCGTTGGCGCGGAACAGCGGCTGCAGTGGGACTCGGTGGCGTGCAGCACATTCGGTGATCATCGATGCCCACCCGCGGTCTCGCGCCGTCACCCCATCAGCCCCCGGACGCGCCAGCAGAGCGGCGAGGGACAATCCGCTGCTCGCGGCGATCACCTGACCGAGGTGCTCCATCATCGTGTCGAGGAGATGGCGATTCGGGGTGTGCGGCAGTGGTAGCTGGTTGATCACGGGAATCATCTGCGTGCCGCGTTCGACGAAGACCAGCCACAGGGTCGGCTCGTCGAATCCGAGTGGCCCCATCAGGGCACGCCACCGTTCGCGGAGTTCGGCGACATCGTAGAAGGGCAGCTGCGCGGCCTCGGTCGGTGGGATCGGATCGGTGTCGGGAACGGCCCTGTCGGGAACGGTGCTGTCGGGAACGGTGCTGTCGGGTACGGGGTCGGCCGCCCCGGAGACAGGCTGAGGGGATGTGGGATTGCGGTGATCGGATGTCATGGGCAGATCCTGCGCCGACGTGGACCTGTGGTGCGCACTTGCATCCACACCTGTGAGTCCCGCCCTTGACGTATGGGGGCCCGCTGCGCAACCGTGTCGGTCTCGTGCACCGGGCCCGTGCCAGACTGGGCGGATGGGCTTACTCACCCCGCTGGCCGTCCGCATCGGCTCGATTCCTTGGATGCCGCGCTATCTTCCGAAGATTGTCAAGTGTGACAACGTGATACGTACGTTGACCGGCGAGCGGTACGGACTGCTCGACATTGCCGGACTGCCGAACACGACCGTGGTGGTGGCGGGCAGGCGTAGCGGTGTGGAGCGGCAGACGCGATTGCTCGCGGTCCCGCGATCCGGCGGCCGCTGGCTGATCGCCGGATCGTATTTCGGCGGCGAGAAGACTCCGCAATGGGTGTACAACCTGCGCGCCACCGACTCCGCCGAGATCATCGACCGTGGCCGGCGCCGTGCGGTGCGCGTCGCCGAACTCCATGACGATCACCGAGCCGCCGCATGGCAGGAGTTGCGGTCGGTGTGGCCCAACTTCGATCTCTACGAAAAGCGCACCGACCGGCTGATCCCGGTCTTCGAACTCACGCCGACCGACTGAGGCCGGCCTCCCGGTGACGCTTCGGTTCTTCAGGATCCGGAGAACCTGGGCTTGCGCTTCTCGAAGACGGCCGTCACCGCCTCGGTGAGGTCGTTGCTCGGCAGGAACGCCGCGTTCCAGGCCGCCACATAGCGCAGGCTGTCGGCCTGAGCCGCGGAACGGCTGTGATCGAGCACGGCCTTGACGCCCTGGACCACCAGCGGCGGATTGTCGGCGATCTCGCGGGCGGTCGCTCGAGCGGCCTCGAGTGCCTCCTCCGGGGTGGCGAACACGTCGTTGACGAGCCCGATCTTCTCCGCGCGGGCGGCGTCGATGTCCTTGCCGGTCAACGCGAGCTCCCGCAGGTGCCCCTCGCCGATGATCCCGGGCAGGCGGGCCAGGGTGCCGACGTCGGCGACCATCGCCACACGCACCTCGCGCACACTGAACTTCGCGTCGGAGCTGGCATAGCGGACGTCGGCGGCGGTGATGAGGTCCACGCCGCCGCCGATGCACCAGCCCGAGATCGCCGCGATCACCGGTGTGCGGCAGTCCGCGACGGCAGTGATCGATGCCTGCATGCGACGGATCGTGTCGTGGAACTCGGTGCGTTCCTTGGCTTTCGAGCCGTCGGCGAGAACCGCCCCGAGGTCACCGGCCATCGCCGCGAGATCGAGTCCGTAGGAGAAGTGCGCACCCGAACCGCGGAGCACGATCGCGCGGACCGCATCGTCGGCGTCGAGTTCGGCGACGAGCACCGGTAGCTCCGCCCAGAAATCCGGGCCCATCGCATTGCCCTTGCCGGGGCCGATCAGGCTCACCTCGGCGATGTCGTCGCCGACCACGACGTCGAAGGCCTTCCGCTGTGTGTCACTCATGCCTAGCAGGCTACCGAGACGCTCATCGTGCGACTCACCCGCACGTCTGCGGCGGGCAGGTGATCGGGGCGGACGCGGACGAGTGGATCCTTCGGTACGAAGCGAACGTGGGGGAACGCGGTGAACGGACTACGCAATCCCGTCGCCCCACCGGTCGTCGTACACCACGACGGCGATCTGGCCTTCGCCGAATTCGAACTGGGGCCGGCGTACGAGGGCCCGGCAGGTCTCGTGCCCGGCGGAATGGTCGCCGCAGTCCTCGATCAACTGTTGGGCTCGGCGGCCGAGCACGCGGGACACCCGGGAATGACCGGCACCCTCACCGTCCGCTGTCGACAGGGGACCGCGCTCGGGCCGATCCGTGCGGAGGCGCGCCTCGATCGGGTGGAGGGTGTCAAATCGATTGCGACCGGCCGTATCCTGACCGCCGACGGTGTCACCGCCGAAGCCGAGGGGATTTTCATCCTGCCGCGGTGGGCCCGGGACGCGGCGACCGCGGAGTCATTGCGCACGTCGCTCGGCGACGGCTGAGCCGACCACCGAAGGAGTCGAGCGTCTCGGGGGAGTACCGCAAGAACGGTCAAGCGGCGCAGGGCGCAGGCGTCAGATACTGGAACCATGACGACGACCCCTGTTCTCCGGTCATGACCGACCCCGGTCGTGACCGCGTGCGTGAATTGCTCGACGCAGTACTCGCCGACGACAACGTCTCGCTGTCCGGAATGGCGGCGGGTGCGCACAGCTCCGAATTCCATTTCAGCAGGCAGGTGAGCCGATTCGCCGGAGAGTCACCGGTGGCGATGCGTCGGCGGGTGATGCTCGAGCGGGCGTGCTGGTATCTGCGCCAGGGGAGTTCGGTCACCGAGGTGGCCTTCGATTCCGGCTACGACACGGTCGAGGGATTCAGCCGGGCCTACTCCCGCGCCTTCGGCCACCCACCGAGTTCCGCCGGCGCCGACTCGTCCCGCGGGCACTGGCTACCCGCGCCCAACGGTATCCACTTCCATTCGCCCACCGGTCTGTATGTCGAGGATTGCGACGGCGCGGGCACCTCCGCGGGATACGGTGAGACCGCGGGCAATCCGGTGGCGCTGATGGTACGACACGACCTCGACGACGTGACTGCGCTGCTCGATGCCGCCACGGGACTCGAGGCCGCCGAGTACGAGCGAATCAGGTTGCCGGAGCACCGGATCAGCGACTGGCAGGGTCCGGACGACTCGATCGCGCAGGTGCTGGCGCACCTGGTCGCCGACAAGGTGCCGTGGCTAGCCGCAATCGAGGGCCACGATGCGCCGGCCGACATCCCGACCGGCCTCGACGCCTTGATCGCACTGCACCAGGAGGTCTCGGGTCGTTGGCTCGCGCTGATCCGGGAGATCGATCGTCACCACGCCTGGGCCGACCGCGTGATCGACGCCATCTGTGAACCGCCGGAATCGTTCCTGCTGTCCGAGATCGTCGCGCATGTGTTGACCTTCGCCGCCCACCGGCGTGTTCTCGTCCGGATGATGATGCGCGACGCGGGCGTCGATCTCTCACCCGATCACCGTGACCCCGACCCGATCATGTGGCACCGCAACCGAACCGGAGGACTCTCGTGAGCACTCGATTCCGTTACTACACCGCGACGACGCTCGACGGGTTTCTCGCCGACGACCACGACGACCTCGGATGGCTGCTGCGTCAGCCCATCGACGAGACCGGCCCGATGAATTACACCGACTTCATCGGCGATATCGGGGTGGTGGTGATGGGGGCCACGACCTACCGGTGGGTGGTCGACCACGAGGTCGGTGGCGGTAAACCATGGCCGTATACGACACCGACATTCGTGTTCACCCACCGTGACCTCGAGCCGGTCGCGCCGTCGATTCGCTTCGTCTCCGGCCCGCTCGCCGATCGACGACAGACCCTCCTCGACGCCGCTGCCGGCAAAGACATCTGGGTTGTCGGGGGAGGGGATCTGGCGGCCCAATTCGCGGAGGCCGGCATGCTCGACGAGATCATCGTCAACATCGCCCCGGTCATGCTCGGCAGTGGGCGTCCGCTGTTCACCCGCCCCGCCGATCTCCGGTTGATCGACCACGGTCGCAACGAGGCATTCGTCTGTGCCCGCTACGAAGTGGTCGGGCCCGACGAAGCTAGGTGAGCGCCGTCGGGGTCAACCGCGGCCCGCTGATCAGCGGTAGGTCCAGGGTTGTGCGAATGCCCGCCGGGCCGGCCACGACCGCCGGGATGGCGTTGACGATACGGCCCGCGGCGGCCACGATCGCGGCGTGGTTGTGGTCGCCCTTGCGGCTCGTCGGACAGATGTCGATGCGATAGGACGGTTCGCCGGTGATCTCCACGCGGTAGCAGCCGCCCGGTTGCGCGGGCTGCGCCCAGTCCGGCCGGAGATCGCCACGCAAGCGGGTGACGTGTTCGATGACGATCCCGGGCTTGCCGTCGACCATGCCGATGATCTCGAAGCGCACCGCGGCCCTCGTCCCCTTCGCGATGGTTCCGGTGGCAACCTCGAAATCTTCGGGGGCAGGCTCGCTTTCGTGACGTTCGACGATCTCATCGATGGTCACATCCATCGCGGCGGCGATCTGATGCAGTGAGGTTCCCCACGCGAGTCCCAGGATGCCGGGCAGGAAGAGCATCGGGGTCTGATCGAGCGGAGCGCCGAAACCCATCACATCCACCATCACCTCGGTGCCGTCGTAGGTCGCGTAGTCGGCGATCTCCATGCAGCGGATCTGTTCGACGTGTTGACAGGTTCCGCTGAACGCGAGCGGGATCAGGTCGCTGACGAAACCGGGATCGACACCGGTGATGAACACCGCGGCATCGTGGTCGAGCGCGGCGGTGGCCACCTTGTCGATGGCCTTGGGCGGCATGGCACCCCACGGATACTGCAGCGGTCCGGGCGCGGAGCCGACCACGTGAATGCCCGCCGAGAGCAGCCGCACGACGTCGGCCGTCGCCTCGATCGGACGGGTGTCGCCCATCGCGCAGTACACGACGCACTGCGGTGACGCCGCGATCACCGCATCGAGACCCTCGGTCGCCACCACCCCGGTGGTGTCCGCGGCACCGGTGATCGTCGCGGCGTCGAGGCCGACCTTCTCCGGGGAGTGCACACCGACGGCGACGAGATCGAAGCGGGGATCGGCGATGACCTGGGCGAGCGCGAGGCGTCCGGCGTTGCCGGTTCCCACCACCGCCACCCGGATCGCCGGGTCGCCAACATCTCCCATGTCTGCCTCTCTGCCGCGGCGCCGGACCGCGAAAACCAGGCCCGCTCGCTTCGCTTCCGGCACCCGTGGTGAACAACTGTCTGGTCTGGTGTCCATATCAGTAGAACACGTTCTCGCCGAACTGGCTAGAACGTGTTCTCATTCGAGATGCTGCGCGGTAGGGTTGCTCGCATGGGACGAGTCGACGGCAAGGTTGCACTGATCACAGGCGGTGCGCGTGGGATGGGCGCCTCGCATGCGCGCGCTCTGGTGGCGGAGGGGGCGAAGGTCGTCATCGGCGACATCCTCGACGACGAAGGCGTTGTCTTGGCCGCCGAACTCGGTGAGGCCGCACGCTTCGTGCATCTCGACGTCACCGATCCGGAGCAGTGGCAGGCCGCGGTTACCACGGCCGTCGAGGAATTCGGCAAGGTCGATGTGCTGGTGAACAACGCCGGTATCGTCAACGGCTCGACGATTCAGAAGTTTCGTCTGGACAAGTGGCGGCAGATCATCGACGTCAACCTGACCGGCACGTTCCTCGGCATACAGACCGTCGCCGACCCGATGATCGCGGCGGGCGGTGGGTCGATCATCAACGTGTCCTCGGTCGAGGGGCTGCGCGGAAGTCCTTGGGCGCATGGGTATGTGGCGTCCAAGTGGGGTGTGCGCGGGCTGGCCAAGTCGGCCGCGCTCGAGCTCGCGCCGCACAACGTCCGCGTCAACTCGATCCACCCGGGCCTCATCCGGACGCCGATGACCGAGGGGATTCCCGAGGACATGGTCAAGGTCCCGATGGGACGCGCTGCCGAATCCGCCGAGGTCTCGACATTCGTGGTGTTCCTGGCCAGCGACGAATCGTCGTACGCCACCGGCGCCGAGTTCGTGATGGACGGTGGTCTGTCGGCCGACGTACCCCACAAATGATCTCGCGTCCGCGCAACCGTCGGCCGCGCCACGATTCGGACAATTAATTCAACAACTGTTGACTTTGTGACCTGGGCGGACCTACCGTCGCTGGTATGCGAGCGATGATCATCAAGGAATTCCGCGAATTGGTGCGCGACAAGCGCACGCTCGGTCTGCTGGTTGCGATGCCGTTGCTGTTGCTGGTGATCTTCGGATACGCCGCCAACTTCTACGTCTCCTCCGTACAGACGGCGGTGGTTGGACCGCAGGCGAACACCGTCGCCGCCGGTCTGCCGTCCTACTTCGAGGTGACCGACAAGTCGACCGACGACACTGCCGCCGATGCCCGGGACATGTTGCGTGACAACAAGGTCGACGTCGCGATGGTGACCGGCGACTCGCCGACGGCGCCCATCGAGGCACTTGTCGACGGGTCCAATCTGTTTGCCGCGCAATCGGCGGTCGGTGCCCTCAACAAGTTCGGTGCCAAGGTGCACATCGAGGTGCTCTTCAATCCCTCGCTCAAGACGTCGTGGGTGATGGTGCCCGCGATCATCGGTCTCATCCTCACCTTCATCGGCACGATCATCACCAGTATCGGACTGGTGCGTGAACGCGAGACCGGGACGCTCGAACAGCTTGCGGTGATGCCGATCTCGCCTGCCCAGGTCATCCTCGGCAAGATCGTGCCCTACTTCCTGGTCGCGGCCGTGGACATGATCATCGTGACGGTGCTCGGCATGCTCCTGTTCGACGTGCCGTTCAACGGCAACGTGCTCACCTTCGCGATCGGCGCCGCGTTGTTCTTGTTCGTGGTGCTGGGTCTGGGGGTGTTCATATCCACGATCTCCCAGACCACCGGGCAGGCCATCCAAACCGCCTTCTTCTTTCTGCTTCCACAGATCCTGTTGTCCGGCATGATCTTTCCGCTCGACGCGATGGCCGCGGGAGTGCGCTGGATCGGGTATCTGCTGCCACTGACCTATTTCACGATGATCTCGCAGGGGGTGATGCTGCGTGGGGCGCCCATCTCGACGCTGTGGCTGCCGCTGCTGATACTCGCCGTGATGGCGGTCATCGTGTTCACCGCGGCAACCATGCGGTTCCGTCGTGACCTTGCGCCGGGCACCGGTCATCGACGCGCGGCCCAGGAGAAGGCCGCATGATGATCGGGGCCGAGGACGTCACCGTGACGTTCGGGAAGACCACGGCTCTGGATTCGGTGAGCGTGCGCGCTCACGAGGGTGAGATCGTGGCCATCGTGGGTGGTGACGGAGCCGGAAAGTCGACACTGCTGCGGCTCTTCGCCGGCGAGGTGCAGCCGAATTCCGGGCAGGTGCACCGTCCACCCAAGAAGCACGTGGGATTCCTCGCGGCCGGTCCGGGCAGTTGGGGAGCTCTGACCGTCCGGCAGAATCTCGACTTCGTCGGCGGCATCTACGGACTCGGAGGAGAGCAACTCCGTTCGCGCCGTGACGAATTGATCGAGTGTTCCGGTCTGTCCGTGGCGGCCGACCGGATGGCGCGGGACCTGTCCGGCGGTATGCGACGCAAGCTGGGCACCGCGATGGCCATGATCCACCGCCCACCGCTGTTGATCCTCGACGAACCGAGTACCGGCGTCGACCCGGTGAGTCGGATCGATCTGTGGGGCATGATCGCCGAGACGGCAGCGGCGGGGACCGCCGTCCTGATGTCGACGACCTACCTCGACGAGGCCGAGCGCGCGGGTGATCTCGTCGTGCTCGACGACGGTCACGTACTCGTCGACGGATCCTACGATTCGGTGCGAGAAGGCTTCCCCGGCATCATCACCGAGGGCGCCACCCCGGTGCGACGAGACTGGTCGTGGCGGCGCGGCCACCAACGCCACGAATACTGGACGACAGAAGAAGACACGACCCCGGATTCCAGGGTCGCCCCCGACCTCGAGGACATCGTGATCGCACTCTCCTTGGCGCGGCGGAACAGTCAGGGGGCACCGGCATGAGCGCGGAGCAACGGGGGACCACGCCCGAGGCCACCGGATCGCTACTCGGCAGCCGTTCGGTGACCCGACGATTCGGTGATTTCGTCGCCGTGTCCGAGGTCACGATGTCAGTGGAGTCGGGTGAGGTCGTCGGACTTCTCGGCGCCAACGGTGCCGGCAAGACGACCCTTATCCGGATGTTGTTGGGATTACTCGCGCCGACCGACGGGCAGACCTCCCTGTTCGACGGCCCACCCGACCAGCGCCGGCGGGCGCGGCTCGGCTACGTGTCCCAGAATCTGGGCCTGTACCGCGATCTGACCGTGCGCGAGAACATGACGTTCAGCGCGGATGCCTATCACGGTGATGCGACGGTCCCCGCCGATCTCGCGGGCTACGCCGACACCCTCGTCGGGAATCTGCCGCTCGGCACCCAGCGCAAGGTCGCCTTCGCGGTTGCGCTCGCCCATCATCCCGACATCCTCGTCCTCGACGAGCCGACCTCGGGGGTGGATGCGTTGTCCCGGGCGCAGCTCTGGGACACCATTCGCGCGCAGGCGGATTCCGGGGTGGGGGTTCTGGTCACCACGCATTACATGGAGGAGGCGCAGGAGTGCGACCGGCTGCTGCTGATGTCGGCGGGTCGGCTGGTCGCGCAGGGCAGTGAGGAGGACGTCGTCGGTGACACGCGCGCCGCGCTCGTGGACACGCCGGACTGGCGCGGAGCCTTCGCGGCGCTGCAGGGCGCAGGTGTTCCGGTCATCCTGGCCGGCCGGACCATCCGGGTGGCCGACACCGATCCGGCGCAGGTGCGCGGCATCCTCGCGCATGCCGACATCTCCGCCGAGGTCACCACGGTCCCGGCGACCATCGAGGAACGGATGCTGGTTCTCGCCCGCACCCCGGAAACGCGATGACCGGGCGGACGCGGGGCAGACCACCGGCGGGACAGTCGCGCGACACTCGCGAGAGGATCCTGACGGCGACCCGGGAATTACTGGCGGACAACGGGTTCGATCGAACCACGGTACGTGCCGTGGCCGGCCGTGCCGGTGTCGACCCGGCGTTGGTCCATCACTACTTCGGGCCGAAGAAGAACCTGGTGGCCGAGGCACTACGACCGCCCGTCGACTTGTCGGTGGTGTTCGTCGACATGCCGACCGACGAGCGTGCCGGCCCGGAGTTCGTGCGACGGGCCATCGCAGCGTGGGAATCACCGGAGTTGCAATCACACATTCCCGGCGTCCTGCGGCTCATCGCTTCGACCAACCATGCCGCCGGCCCGGCGCAGGACGTTCCGGGAGCAATCGTGGAGGTTGCGCTCGGCGGTGCGGTCCGCGCCGACCGCCGAGAGCGGCGACTGGCGCTGATCGCCTCCCAGATGTTCGGACTTCTTATGCTGCGCTTCGTGATCCGACAGCCCGAGATCGTGGCAGCCGATCGCGACGAGCTCGTGGCGCAGGTCGGTCCGGTCATCACCCACTATCTCACCGGCGACTTGACCTGAGCGCTACGGCGCTGGTTTGTCGGTCTCGGCGATGCCGGGGGTGTCGCGCTCGTCCCAGATGAACAGGGCGAGGGTGACGCCCAGGAATGCCGCAGGTATCCAGGCTGCGTGGACGCCGATGAGGTGTGTGGTCAGTGCGCCGATCAGAGCGCCGCCGGCGAAGATCCCCACCACCCCGAGATAGATCGCCAGTGGCCGCCGCGATTCCGGGTCGCGATCCACCGCCACGCCGTGTGCTGCCTCGACCAGACGCATCAGGTTCCCGGTGGTGGCGATGGCGACGTAGTTGTGCCCGGCGACGTTCCGGAACATCTCGATCTGCATCGCGGCGACGAAGGCTATCGGGATCGTCACCGTATAGTGCGGGGCACTCGACGGGATGAATCCGACGATGGCGAGGATCGCCGCTTGCAGGGCGACGGTCGCCCGGATCGGGTGGGGCAGTAGGCGATCGAGCCTGCCCTTGCGGATGTGCACCGCCGCCCCGATCCCGACGAGGAATGCCAGAATCGGCCACACATGCGCCAGCGCCTGCATCGGGTGTCGCTGGGCGATCTCGACGGCGAAGAACACCACGTTCCCGGTTTGAGCGGTGGCGAAGGCGCCACCTCGCGCGAGGTAGGTATAGCTGTCGAGGAATCCGCCCGCGCAGGTGACGAGGAAGGCGAATCGTAACGAGGAACTGGTCTGTACCGTCGGCATTGATCGGCTCTCTGACTCTCGTTCGGCTCAGGCGGTGCCGTAGATCCGGTCGCCGGCGTCACCGAGACCGGGCAGGATGTAACCGTTGGCATCGAGTTCACGATCCACCGACGCGGTGAACACCGGGACGTCCGGATGGGCGCCGTGAAGCATCGCCAGACCCTCGGGGCAGGTCAACAGAGCGACGAACCGGATCGAGCGCGGCCGATACTCCTTGATCCGGTCCACCGCGGCCACCGCCGAATGTCCGGTGGCCAGCAGTGGGTCGACGATCACGACGTCGCGTTCCTCGAGCTCACGAGGCATCTTGAAGTAATACTCCACGGCAACATGGGTTTTCGGATCGCGGTAGAGCCCGATGTGACCGATCCGCGCACCGGGCACCACCGTGAGCATGCCGTCGGCGATCGAGGTTCCCCCACGCAGGATCGACGCGAAGACCAGCTTCTTGCCGTCGATCACCCTGCCGGTGGTGACCTCCATCGGCGTCTTGACGGTGATCTCCTGCATCGGGATGTCGGCGAGTACGTCGTAGGCCATCAGGGTGGCGATCTCGTTGAGCAGGCGGCGGAAATCGTTGGTGGAGGTGTCGCCCTGTCGCATCAGCGTCAGCTTGTGTTGCACGAGTGGATGATCGATGACGTGCACGGCATTCATCAGGTGGCCCTTCTTCGATGGTCGGTGGACGTCCGGGTGCCCGGGTCAGAACACCGTTCCATCGCTGTCGATGGTCAATGGTGGCAGGCCGCCCCGCAGCTGGGCCGCATATCGGCGCCCGGCGGCCCAGGTCCCGCCTTCGAGGACGCATGCCAGGGGCAATCCCGGGACACCGAGTTCGGCGGCCACCAGTGGTGCGAGTTCGTCGAGCAGGGCGACGGTCAGTGCGCGCCACTCGACGACGAACTCGTCGCCGACCGACCACACCGACTGTGCGGCATCCGGATTCACCGTGGCCAGGACGCCGGAGTCGAGCAGCAGGCCGCCGTTGCGATATTCGGGCAACGCGGTCAGATCATCGAGGCCGCCGACCTCGACCCCGGCCGCCGCGAAGGGTTCGAGCAGCGAATACGTCAGCCACTGCGACAGCTTGTGGAACGGTATCCATCCCTCGGTCGCACCGGGGCCGTGGACGTCACGATGGCGCCAGCAGTCGCCCAGGGCGATGCCGTCGATCCGGTTGTCCGAGGGCCAGATCGGGGCGAAGAGATCGAGGAGTGCGGTGAGGATGTCGTGTGCCCGGACGTCCCGTGTGCCGCCTCCGAGGTGGTCGAACAGATCGCCCGGACGTCCGGTGCCGAACACGTCGGGACGTGCCGCCATGGCGTCGGCGAGCCGGTTCAGTACCTGCAGTCGGCCGTCGAGACCGACGAGCGGCGTGGTCTCGGTGATGCCGAAAGCTGTTGACAGGCGCGCCGAATCCAGAAGGCGCAGACCTTCGGCATCTACCCGTAGGGGCTTTTCGTGGCTGCCGGAGAAGACGCCGCCGAAGAACGCGTGGACGCTTGCCACCGCGAGTCCCTCGGAGCGGGTGAACCGCAGTCCGGTGCCCGGCTCGTCGAAGTACCAGTCGGCTCCGGCGCCGGCGTCGAGAAGAACACTCACCACGGCGAGATCGATGTGGGTGCGGGCGCGCTCGGCGGCATCGACGTCGCCGAGTCGCGCGTCGAGTTCCGCGGGGCGATCGATGCCGCCGGCCTCGACGTGGCGCCACCGGCTGTGGAAGGGGATGTCGAGGTCGGGGTAGCGCTCGCGCGTCAGCGCCGACACGAACTCGACCACCGTGCCGATGCGGGAGTCGTCGACAATGAAATGGGCGGATCGGCCGGCACGGGCGTAGGCGAGGAGATCACCTGCGCGACGCCGGATCTCGGCGGTCGACCGAAGAGCGGCGGGCCCGTCGAGGGCGCCCACCGACGGCGTCGAGGACTGACCAGCGGGTGAGCTCATCGGCTCAGCCCCCGGCCCTTCACCTGACGCAGGTCGTCGGTGGTCGGCACCGCGCCGCTGGTGAAATAGCCTGCGGCCGTTTTGGCGTCGATCTCCACGCGCGCATCCTCCGGGATGAGTTCGGGTGGGATGTCGACGCGCTCGCCGACCTCGATGCCCGAGCCGGTGATGGCGTCATACTTCATGTTGCTCATCGAAACCAGCCGGTCGATTCGGGTGATACCAAGCCAGTGCAGGACGTCGGGCATGAGTTCCTGGAAGCGCATGTCCTGAACGCCGGCAACGCATTCGGTGCGAGCGAAGTACTGATCGGCGGTGTCGCCGCCAACCTGTCGTTTGCGGGCGTTGTAGACCAGGAACTTGGTGACCTCGCCGAGGGCGCGCCCCTCCTTGCGGGAGTAGGCGACCAGACCGACCCCGCCGCGCTGGACTCCCTGGATGCATTCCTCGATCGCGTGGGTGAGATAGGGGCGGCAGGTGCAGATGTCCGAGCCGAACACGTCCGAGCCGTTGCACTCGTCGTGCACCCGCGCGGTCAGTTCGACGGCAGGATCGGACAAGCCTTGCGGATCACCGAAGATGTAGACGGTCTGGCCACCGATCGGCGGCAGGAAGACCTCCAGATCCGGCCGCGTCACCAGCTCCGGGTACATGCCACCGGTCTCCTCGAAGAGCACCCGGCGCAATTCGGTGTCGCTGCAGCCGAATCGGTCGGCAATGCCGGGTAACCACCACACGGGTTCGACGGCCGCCTTGGTCACCAGTGCCGCGCCGGTGGGCAGCAGGACATCTCCATCGGGCTGCAGGCGGCCCTGTGCGATGGCATCGATGATCTCGGGCAGGATCACATGGGCCTGGGTGATCGCGATCGTGGGACGGATGTCGTATCCCGCGGCGAGGGGTTCCGGGAACGACTCGGCGACGAGTGCGCCCCAGGGATCGATGCTGACGATGGCGTTGCGGTCGGCCCACTGTGGGTGCGGCCCGACGACGTCGGTGGGGGAGGTGTTGGTGAGGTCGGCCCGATGCTCCCGCGACAGCGCGCCGGAGGCGACGGCGAGTGCACGATAGACGCTGTAGGAGCCGGAGTGCGTCCCGATCACGTTGCGGTGGGCGCGGTCGGTGGTGGTTGCGATCACCGGCCCCCGCTCTCGGGCAGTCGGCGCACCCCAGGTGATGGCCGGGGCACCGGCACCGCCGCTGTGCGAGGTGAGGCGGATGTGCCCGAGTGCGCGCACTGCCGACGGCCGAGAATCCGCGGGCACAGAACTGTCGGATGCGGCAGGCATCGGCTACTCCTTTCACCTACCCCGGCAATTCGGTGGTACCGGTGTCCCGGATGCCTCCCTCGGGGAAACCGCCAGCATAGCCACTGCCGCGGGCTGCCGCCGGGCGAGTGGGCCGGGGTATCGGCGCCGATCTCAGCGGTCTGCCGGGCGCGAGTGCACCGACACCGCGTACGCCCCGCCGGCGAACGGACGGCGGTCCCAGGTGGCGAATCTCCCGACCGGTTCGAGGCCGGCGGAGCGGGCGTGGATGTCGTAGTCGGACAGTGCAAGACGGTCCGGGCGGAGCTGGAATCCGGCGACCAGCAGCCCGCCGGGCCGTAGCCTCGACGCGCACTGCCGCAGCACCCCGGCCTCGGTGCCGGGCGTGAGGAAAATCATCACGTTGCCGGCCAGGACAACGAGATCGAAGAGGTCGTCGAGGTGGGCGTCGAGTGAACTCAGATCGGCTCGGAGCCAACGGATGTCGCCGGACTTGCGGTGGGCGGTCGCCAGCATCGAGGGGTCGGCGTCGACGCCGACGACCTCGAAACCGCGGCGGGCCAGCTCGATGGCAACCCGCCCCGTGCCGCACCCGGCGTCGAGTATGCGCCGACCGCCGATCCCGCGTGCGAGATCGGCGACCAGGTCGGCTTCACCGTGGATGTTCTCGCCCGCGGCGGCCAGGCAAGACCAGCGGTCGTCGTAGTCGTCACCACGTGGCGCCGCCGTGCCGTCCCATCGGGTCATGAGCCGAGTGTGTCACGTGAAGAGCCCACGTCCCGGGGCGGCACATGAACCAACACGCCTGTCGGCGGGAAACGTGTTGACTCCGGGCACCCCGGACGATGACACTGGCGCACGTGAATCGACGGGAGGTCGCCGGCGTACGCGCCGGCCGCAGATAGCCGCAGGCATACGCCGCGAACGTCCGACAGAGGCGTTCGCGCGATGAGTCATTTCTGCGGACACACGCTCCGCGTCCCTTCACCACCGTGCGACGTCACCACCGTACGACCGGCCGTCGACGCCGCGCCCGCACGGCAGCTCACCCTCGCGCGGTGCACATCTCCCAGGAGTCTTCCATGCGACCCATGACCGAATCAGAGATCCGCGCATCGTTCGTCAACACCTCGGTGCGTGAACGCAAAGCGATCACCATGCCCGACGGATTCGACGCCATCCGGTGGGACCGGCTCGACTATCTCGGTTGGCGCGATCCCAAATCACCGGGCACCGGGTATCTCGTTCTCGCTCCCGCCCCCGACGCAGGTGACGACTCCGGGGAGGGCGGCGGTGCCGAGCCGACCGGGATCATGCTGCGTGCCGGCGCCGTCCCGGCCCGCACGCGACCGCAATGCGCACTGTGCGAAGACATTTCGCTACCCAATGAGGTGATCCTCTTCGCCGCGCGGCGCGCGGGCGCCGCGGGTCGCAAGGGTGACACCGTCGGAACCCTCATCTGCGCGAACTTCGAATGCTCGGAGAACGTGCGACGCAAGCCGTCGTCGGCGATGGCCGGTGACGATCCCGAGCGGGTACGTCGGCTGCGCATCGGTGCGCTACGCGAGCGGGTCGCACGGTTCGTCGCCCGAGTCGGGGAGCCGGTGACCCGGTGACCCGGTGACGTACGACGATCGGGGGCACCGACGCGACATGCGCGACGATGCCCCCGATCGGGTGCGATGACCGGCCAGGTCAGTGCAGGTCGTACCGGTCGAGTTCCATCACCTTGGTCCACGCGGCGACGAAGTCGGCCACGAACTTCTCCGTGGAGGTGTCCTCGGCGTACACCTCGGCCAATGCCCGCAGATCCGAGTTCGACCCGAAGGCCAGATCCACCCGCGTGCCGGTCCACTTCTGCGCGCCGGTCGCCCGATCGGTCGCGACATAAGTGCCGTCATCGGCCGGCGACGGTGCCCACTCGACGTCCATGTCACAGATGTTGACGAAGAAGTCGTTCGTCAGCGTGCCGGGCGTTTCGGTGAGCACACCGAGTGACGAACCCTGATAGTTGGCGCCGAGCACGCGCAGACCACCGACGAGCACCGTCATCTCCGGTGCCGAGAGGGTCAACAGGTTGGCCTTGTCGACCAGGTTGTACTCGGCGGGCAGTACGTTGCCCTTGCCCTCGTAGTTACGGAAACCGTCGTAGCGCGGCTCGAGGTATGCGAACGACTCGACGTCGGTCTCGTCCTGCGAGGCGTCGGTACGACCGGGTGTGAACGGCACCGACACCGACAACCCGGCGGCCTTGGCCGCCTTCTCGATGCCGACGACACCGCCGAGCACCACGAGATCGGCGAAGGACACCTTCGGACCGGACTCCTTGTTGAAGGCGTCGGCGATTCCTTCGAGGGTGCTGATGACCTGTGCCAGCTCGTCCGGTTCGCTGGATTCCCAACCCAATTGGGGCTGCAACCGAATCCGGCCGCCGTTCGCGCCCCCGCGGAAGTCACTGCCGCGGAACGTCGCCGCTGCCTTCCACGCGGTCGAGACCAGTTGTGCCACCGACAGACCGGACTCGAGGATCGACGACTTCAGCGAGTCGACGTCGGCGTCGGAGATCGTCGGTCCCTGCTGTGCGGGAACGTTGTCCTGCCACAGGTACGTCTCGGCGGGTGCCAACGGACCGCGGTAGCGGATGGCCGGGCCCATGTCACGGTGCAGCAGCTTGAACCAGGCCTTGGCGAACTCGTCGGCCAGTTCTTCGGGATGATCGAGCCAGCGGCGGGTGATCTCGCCGTAGATCGGATCGAACCGCATCGTGAGGTCGGTGGTCAGCATCGACGGGTGGGTCTTGCCGTCGCCCTGGGCCATCGGCACCGAGTTGGCCCAGCCGTTGTCCTTGGGCTTCCACTGGTTGGCTCCGGCCGGGCTCTTGGTCAGTTCCCACTCGTTGCCGTAGAGGATCTCCAGGAACGAGTTGTCCCACTTGGTGGGGGTGTGGGTCCAGGTGACCTCCAGGCCACTGGTGATGGTGTCGTTGCCGACGCCGGTGCCCTGCGGGTTCTTCCAGCCCAGCCCCATCTGTTCCAGCGGTGCGGCCTCGGGTTCGGGGCCGAGTTTTTCGGCGTCACCGTTGCCGTGGGTCTTGCCGAAGGTGTGTCCGCCGACGATGAGCGCGGCGGTCTCCACGTCGTTCATCGCCATCCGGCCGAAGGTCTCCCGGATGTCTTGCGCGGCGGCGAGATAGTCGGGATTGCCCTCGGGCCCTTCGGGATTGACGTAGATCAGACCCATCGTGGTGGCGCCCAGCGGCTTTTCCAGGTTGCGCTCACCGGAGTAGCGCAGATTGGTGCCCAGCCAGGTCGACTCCGCACCCCAGTACACCTCCTCGGCCTCCCATTCGTCGGGGCGGCCGAACGCGAATCCCTTGGTGTGGAAACCCATGTCCTCGAGGGCGACATTGCCGGCGAGGACCAGCAGGTCCGACCACGACAGCGCCTTGCCGTACTTCTTCTTCACCGGCCACAACAGCCGGCGCGCCTTGTCGAGGCTGACGTTGTCCGGCCAGCTGTCCAGCGGTGCGAAACGCTGCATGCCGGTGCCGGCACCGCCGCGGCCGTCCTCGACGCGGTAGGTACCCGCGGCGTGCCACGACATGCGGATGAAGAAGGGTCCGTAGTGACCGAAGTCGGCGGGCCACCACGACTTCGAGTCGGTCATGACCGCCTTGACGTCGGCGACGAGTGCGTCGACGTCGAGGTCGGCGAGTGCGGCGTCGTAGTCGAAGTCGCCGCCGCGCGGGCGGATGACATCGGGATTATGGGCCAGGACACGCAGATTCAGCTTGTCCGGCCACCACTGGTTGTTGCCACCGCCCTCCACCGGTGGGCGGATGTGCATGGGACATCCTGAGCCCGACGGCTCTCCGGCGGGGGTCTGGGCCTCCCCGATGGGGGGTGCGGTTTGCTCGTCAGACACGACGTTCCTTTCGGTGATGGGTGATCCGGGCTGTGATCACGGTCGTGACCCGGGGTGTGAGGAGGCTGCGCATTCTGCGCACAGACCCCAGTAGATGACCTCGGCCTCGTCGAGGAGGAAACCGTTGTCGTCGGAGGCGGTCAGGCACGGGCGTTCGCCGACCGCGCAGTCCACATCGGCGATGGCCCCGCAGCCGCGGCACACCGTGTGGTGGTGGTTGTCGCCCACCCGCGCCTCATACCGGGCCAGGTGGCCCGACGGTTGCAGACGGCGGACGAGTCCGACATCGGTGAGTGCCGCGAGGATGTCGTACACCGCCTGCCGAGAGACGTCCGGCAGGTCCGCGCGGGCGGCCTGGAAGATCGACTCGGTGTCGGCGTGGGGGTGCGCATGGACGGCCTCGAGCACCGCCACCCGCGGACGGGTGACGCGGAGTTCCACGGAGCGCAACATGCCCGCGAAGTCCGACGATGAGGTCACGACGCACAGTATGCACGCTTTTCTGGAATGATTCAGAACTTTCGCAAAATGAGACGCGCACAAGGCTGTTGGCGCTGGTCACGGGCCGAAATCGGGCGGGATGGTGACGACAGGCCCACTCTCGTGGCCCCATCGGTCATGAGAGAGTGGAGCCGTGGACGTCGACGAGAACGGGCTAGGCGCAGGTGCCGACACGCTCCTCGACCCGATCGCGCGCACCGTGCTCGCGGAGTCGGTGGCGTGGCGTTCGTCGTGGCATCCCGACGGTTCGCGCCACATCGTCGACGGGGCCTTCGAGTTCTACGTGGACGGCGCCGACGCCACCCTGCTGCGGTTCCACGGCCCCGACGGCGATCCGCGACGGATACTCGACGACGCGCTGCGAACCGTCTCCGTCCACGGCGCGTCCGGTTTGCGAATCACGGTGGGATTGGGCACTTTTGCCGATCTCGGCGACGACGAGGTAGCGCGCCGCGGCGGAACCCTCGTCGCTGTGGTCGATGTCGTCGCACGCGCGGTGGACGCGTCGGTGCCGGACTCCATACCGGTGCCGACCGACATCGCGGTGGGTCGCGTGCGGACGGCCGAGGACCTCGCCCTGTTCGCCTCGATCTCCGAGCGTGCCTGGGGTTTCGCGCCACCGGTGCTCGCCGACCCCGACTTCGACGTCGCGGATCCCACGACGCGCCTGTTCGTCGCCGAAGGTAATTCCAGCGCAACCTGTTCTGTGCCGGGAAAACCCGTGGGTGATCACGTCGGCGCCGGTGGATACGAATTGGCGGGGTCGACCGCACGATTCTGGGGTGCGGCGATCCTGCCGGCATATCGTGGCCGTGGGGCCTACCGGGCGCTGGTGGCCGCACGCCTTCGTGACGCGCTGGGGTGCGGAGCGCGACTTGCACTCGTGCACGCCGAGCAGACCTCGTCGCCCGTACTCCAACGGCTCGGGTTCGCGCGTTATGCGCAGCGACGGCTGACCTGGTTTCCGGTGCCCGGCCAGGGGAATCGGGTACAGGGGGAGCAGAGATGACACCGTCCGAGTCCGGGTTGGACTTCGACGAGGTCGCCGACGAACTGTACGGACTACCTCCCGGTGACTTCACCGGTCGGCGCAATGCGCTCGCCCGCCAGGCGCGCGGTGCGGGAGACCACGACCTCGCCGCGACGATCGCGGCGCTGCGTCGGCCCACCCAGTCGGCGTGGTTGCTCAACCAGTGGATCCGCCGTTACCCCGATGGTGCCGACGAGATCACCGAACTCGCTGCGGCACTTCGGGATGCGCAGCGTCGTGTCGATGCCGCCCGGATGCGTGACCTGTCCGCACGTCGACAGCAGGTGATCGCCGACCTGGCGGGCCGGGTCGCGCACCTCGCCGCCGATCTGGGCGTGACCGTGTCCGGCGCGACCGACCGCGAGATCGTGGCCACGCTGCGAGCTGCCGTGGCCGACGAGTCCACCGCAAACCTCCTGTGCCGTGGCCGCATGGTGGCTGCCGCCGAATACACCGGATTCGGGCCCGCCGGGATCGTGGCGGTTCCGGCGACCACGACCGCCGAAGAGGCACAACGCGGTACCGGCGACGGCCGGGCCGGACATGGTGAGGCCGAACGGTCCGTGGCTCGCGAGCACACCCGCGCAGAGCTACGACGAGCGCGCGAAACCGCCACGAGCGCTCAGCGTGGCGCCACCGAAGCGCAGACGGCGGCAGCGGCTGCTCGCGATGCTGCCGAGGCGCTCTCCGCCGACGCCGATCGGTTGCGCACAGAACTCGCCCGGGTGGAGCAGGAACTGGGTTTCGCGCGCCGACGCGTGACGGCCGCCGAGCATGAATATGCCTCCGCGGCAGAGGAGTCGGCTGCGGCATCCGCACGCGTGGCGGCACTGGAGCAGGAGTTGGCCGAGCTCGACGATCCGCGGTGAGGCGAGGTCGGCTCGACTCAACTCACTCGGCGGGTCTCATGGCCTCGTTGAGCACTTCGCACTGACGGTCGAAGAAGCTCTCCGACACCGCGGCTCGTGGTGCGAACATGTCGAACGCATGAAAACCGCCGGGGACGGTGTCCACGGTGACGGGTACACCCGCGTCCTTCAGGCGTTCGGCGTAGGCAAGGTCCTCGGCGAAGAACAGATCACGGGTGCCCACCCCGATCCACGCCGGCGGCAATCCGGTCAGATCGGCGCGGCGCGCCGGCACGGCGATCGAGCGGTCGGCGCCGCCGAGATACGACGCCCAGCCGAGCCGGTTCGACGACGGGCTCCACACGCGATAGTCCTTCGGATCGCCGGTCCCCGCCGTCGTCCGATCGTCGAGCATCGGATAAACCAACAACTGGAACACCGGAGTGATGCTGCCGGAGTCTCGACCGGCCATGTCCCGGCACCGCAACGCCAATGCCGCGGTCAGCCCGCCGCCGGCGCTGGCGCCGCCGATGAGAATCTTCTCGGGGTCCACATCATCTTGTGCGGCAAGCCAATCGAGGCCGCGATGACAATCCTGGACCGGAACCGGGTAGGGGTGCGCGGGTGCCAAACGGTAGTCGACGGCAGCGATGGGGATTCCGAGCCGGTCGGCGAACTTCCGACACAGTGCGTCGTCCTCGGCCGCCGTACCGATGACATAGCCACCGCCGTGAATCCACAACAGCGCGTGACCGGTACCGCGCGGGTTGTTCGGGCGATGAAGCCGCACGCTCACCCCGTCGCCGAGGTGGGCCACCTCGACATCGTCGGGCACATGACGCGACAGCGCTCCCGAGAGCACCTGCAGCGGGCGCATCGTCAGCGAGGTGACGACCGTGCGGGGCAGCAGCCGCGCCGCCAGGGCGAGGTCGGGGTGGAAGCCATCGGTGTCGACATCGTCGTCGGGGCGGGTGTCGTGGGGGATCGGTGTGGGCACCGTGCCAGTATCACCCGCCCTTCTGCGGATGGTAGCCGTTCGGAGGCACCAACCCGCTCAGCGCGGCGCGTACCGGGGATCGACGATCCGGTGGCGGACCGCCTCGCGCAGCCACTCGGGGAACTCGGAGAGCAACTGCTCGTACAGGTCGGCGTCACTCATCGAGTCGACGTCGTCGATGGCGAAGAATCCGGCGTTGTCGACCACTCGGCCCGCCAGGGTGTCCAGTTCGGTGAGAATGCCGAATCGGTTGCGCCCCAACCCGATGAACTGCCAGAACACCGGCCGCGCCGATGCGGTGTGGATCAGCGTGCGGATCGCGGGCACCTTGGAGTGGAATCCGCCGTCGGTGAAGAACAGCACCAACACCGGTTCGCCACCCGCGGCGTCGTCGAGGATCGCATTCATGATCGGGAGTTCCTCGTTGACCCCGCCGATCTGCCGGTCGTAATCGATCTCCGGGCCCAGCGGCGCACCGTGGCGTCCGGTGAGATGAATATAGGTGTCCATCCAGATCTCGGCATCGGCGACGGTGACGTCGGCGAGCTTCGCGTAACCGGAGCCGTACAGGTACGCCTCGAGGTTGCCGTCGGAATCGAGCTGTGTCGCGACCGGGATCATCCGCTCGACGACCCGATGCACGGTCTGCTTCTTGTACAGCTTGCGCATCGACATGGTCTTGTCGATGACCAGCACGACCCGCGCGGTGGCACCCGCGGCCCCCTTCGTGAGCAGCACCCGATGGACCTGCTCTTTGCGGAGGTTGAGTTTCTGACGTTTCTCCAGCGAGAGCTTCTCCTCGCCCTTGACCATCCGGATGCCGGGTGCGGGAGCCGGAGCAGCGGGCGGCGCGGATACTGCGGATACTGCGGGTACCGGGGTCTGGGCTGGCGGGGCGTCGGGTGTCGGGGTCTGAGATGGCGGGGCGTCGTCGACGGTCACCCCGTGCTCGCGCACCAGCGCCGCGAAACCGGCGTCCCATCCGGCTGATTCGCTGCGGACCTTCCACTGGGCATTGCGTCGATAGATCTCCACCAGCACCGCTGCCCGTTCGGAACGCAGCCCCTGCGCCGGCGCGACGATGGTGTCGGCTCCGGCGGTGAGCGTGGTCTCGATGGTCGACCCGCCCAGCGTGGCGGGCGCGTCGACGGAAACGCCGATCGCGATGCGCTCGACGTCATCGGCGACTCGGGTCAGATCGATGTCGAGCGTGGCTGGGCCGGTCAGCGTCACCTCGGCGCCGGGACTGCGAGGATTGTTGTAGAAGACGAAGTCGGCGTCGTTGCGGACGCGGCGGTCGGAGCCGAGGACGAACGCCACCACATCGAGCGCCGATCCACCAGCGGATGCACCGACCGCCACCGTGAGCCGATCGGACGCCAGCGGGGTGTTCTCGCCGCGTCCGAGTATGCGTGGGGTCATGCCTGGTCCTCCCAAGATGTCGACCGAGTGTCTGGGCTGTCTGGTCACGATGACCCTACGTGGACCGCTCGCTGTGATCCCCGGATGTCGATCGGTCGATGGAATACCGCCGTGGCGGTCCATGGTTGGCACAGCCATGACCACCGAGACCGCTACCGAAGCCTTCGATCCGCGCACTCTCATCGCAGAGAGTTCGATCGGGATCCTCGCGACCATCAAGGCCAACGGTATTCCCCAACTCTCGCCTGTCACCGTGGTCTACGACGGTGACGCCGACCGCATCTACGTGTCGATGACCGAGGGGCGTGCCAAGACCGCCAATCTGCGACGGGATCCCCGCGCCGCCATCGAATTCACCAGTGCCGACGGGTACACGTGGGCCACCGCCGAGGGCACCGCCACCCTCACCGGGCCGGGGACCGACCCGGACGGACCGGAGGTCGACGCCCTCGTCGAGTACTACCGGCGCGGGGCGGGGGAACATCCGGATTGGGCGGAGTACCGCGAGGTGATGGTGACCGATCGGCGGGTGCTGATGGAGTTGGCCATCACCCGGGTGTACGGGGCCAAGTTACGCTGACCCGCCGCCGGTGTCGGCCGGCCACGCGCGACGCGAGAGCAGGCGTAGACCGTTGAGCGCCACCAGAATCGTCGATCCCTCGTGGCCGGCAACACCCAGCGGCAGGGGCAAGGTCCCGACGATGTCCCATGTGACGAGGAGCGCGATGACGGTCGCCGCGATCACCAGATTGGCGATGACGATCCGGCGGGCTCGAGCGGCCAGGCGCAGGATCGCGGGCACGGCGGTCAGGTCGTCACCGACGATGACGATGTCGGCGGTGTCGAGGGTGACCTCCGAGCCGATCCCACCCATCGCGATACCGACATCGGCGGTGGCCAGTGCCGGTGCATCGTTGACGCCGTCGCCCACCACTGCCACCCGGTGCCCACCCACCCGAAGCTCGCCGACCGCGGCCACCTTGTCCTCGGGGAGCAGCCCCGCCCGGACGTCCACGATTCCCACCCGATGTGCGAGATCTGTTGCTGCAGCGTCATTGTCGCCCGTGAGCAGGATCGGGGACGTACCCGTCGCCGCACGGAGGGACGCCACTGCCGCTCTCGCCTCTGCGCGTGGTTGATCGCGCAGTTCGATCACGCCCGCCGCTGCATCGTCGACGTGCACCACGACCGTGGTTGCCGTGGTGGTCGCGGCACGAGCACGGATACCGGCATCGATGGCCGGTGCGGTGGCGTTGACGACCTCCACATCGTGATCGGCGACGCGCGCCCGAACCCCGTGACCCGGAATCGCGGCGAACCGACTGACCGGTTGCGGGGTCCAGCCGGCGTCGATGGCCGTGGCGAGGATGGCGCGGCCCACCGGGTGCTCGCTGTGTTGTTCGGCCGCGGCCGCGATTCCCAGTACCTCGTTGCGGTGCCATCGATTCGGGTTGTCGAGTTCGATGATGGCGGTGACCGTGGGCGCGCCGGTGGTCAGAGTGCCGGTCTTGTCCAGGGCAACGCGGGTGATCCGAGACGACTTCTCCAGGGCAACAGCCGATTTCACCAGTACTCCGTGTCGGCTCGCGGTGGCGATCGCGGCCAGCAGTGGTGGCATCGTCGCGAGGACCACCGCGCACGGCGATGCCACGATCATGAACGTCATGGCGCGCAACAGGCTGGTTCGCAGGTCCTCGCCGAGCGCCATCGGTACCGCGAACACCACGAATGTGGCGCAGACGACCACGACCGAATACACCCGCTCGACCTTCTCGATGAACAGTTGGGTGGACGCCTTGGTCGCCGACGCCTCGTCGACCATGCCCACGATGCGGGCGACCACCGTCTCGCCGGCTGCGGTGTCGACCCGCACGCGCAGGGCTCCCGTGCCGTTCAATGTGCCGGCGAAGACTTTGTCGCCCAATGCCTTCGGTGCGGGTAGTGGCTCGCCGGTGATCGACGCCTGGTCGACATCGCTGGCGCCGTCGATGACGATGCCGTCGGCGGGTAGTCGTTCGCCGGGCCGGATCGCGACGACGTCGCCGGGTACGAGTGCCGACGCCGCAACGGTCTCGACCATGCCGTCGTCGGCGACCAGAGTGGCCTGATCGGGCGCCAGGTCGAGCAGGCCGCGGATCGACTCCTCGGTGCGCCGTGTGGCCAGATCCTCGAGTGCACCCGACGTCGCGAAGATGACGATCAACAACGCTCCGTCGAAGACCTGCCCGATCGCGGCCGCGCCGATCGCCGCGACGATCATCAGCAGGTCGACGTCGAGAGTGCGGGCACGCAGGGCCTTCAGCCCGTCGAGGGTCGGTTGCCACCCGCCGCTGAGATAACAGCCGAGGTAAGCGAGGGCAGCCGCCCATCCGGGACCACCGCATACATCGAGGAGGGCGCCCGCAGCGCCCAGTACGACCGCGATCAGTGCCCACCGCACCGACGGCACCGACAACGCGATCGCGTGCCAGGAGCGGCCCGGTCGAACCGTGCTCATCGAACGCGACGTCACCATCTTCATATGCAGAAGAATACACATGTAGATATGTACATGTAATGCGCCCATGGTTGAATGTCGCCCATGGGACACGGAGTCCAGGGGCGATCGACCCCTGCGGCCGAACTCGACGCCGCTGCGGCGGCAACGGTCGCCGAGACGTTGCAGGCCTTGGCATCCCCGAATCGGCTGATGATCTTGACGCGGCTGCGCAAGGGGCCCTGTGCGGTGACCGAACTCGCCGAAGCGGTCAACATGGAACAGCCCGCCGTGTCGCATCAGCTGCGCCTGCTCCGCGCGCTGGGACTCGTGGTGGGTGAGCGTCAGGGCCGCAGCGTGGTCTACAGCCTCTATGACTCCCATGTCGCCGCACTCCTCGACGAGGCCGTCTATCACATCGAGCATCTGCATCTCGGTGACCGCGGATCGCGCGATCTCGCGTAACACCGCTACGCTTGTGATGGAACCCTGGTTGTGATGGAAGACCGTCAGGTTCCGCTGTATCTCCTCGCGTTGATCGTCGGGGGAGTGATCGGCGTCGGTGCGCCCGGCCTCGCTCCTGGGCTCACCCACCTGGTCACCCCTGCACTGGCGGCCCTGCTCTACGTCACCTTTCTGCAGGTTCCCGCGAGCGGGGTGATCACAGCACTGCGTGATCTCCGATTTCTCGGTGCGGTGCTCGTCGTCAATTTCGTCGCTGTCCCGCTCGTCGTGGGTGCGATGTATCCGTTTCTGCCGGGCAACGAGGCGATCCGCATCGGAATGCTGCTGGTGCTCCTGTGTCCGTGCATTGATTACGTCATCGTCTTCACCGGCCTGGCGGGCGGCGACCGACGCAGACTCCTGGTGTCGACGCCCCTGCTGCTCATCGTGCAGATGGTGACGCTGCCACTGTTGTTGATGGCATTCCTGGGTGCCGACCTCGCTGCGGTGGTCGACGTGGAGCCGTTCCTCGAGGCGTTTGTCGTGTTGATCGTGATACCGCTCGGGCTAGCCTGGGCGACGCAATGGTGGTCGTCGGGACATTCTCGGGGGCAACGCTTTTCGACGGCAGTGTCGACGACGATGGTCCCATTGATGATGCTCGTGCTCGCCGTGGTCGTCGCCTCGCAGCTCCCGATGGTCGGCGACGCGGCGGGCTCGGTGCTCGCCGCGGTTCCGTTCTACGTGGCCTTTCTCGTGGTGATGCCGTGGATCGGGCTCGTCATCGCCCGGTGGGCGCGTCTCGACGTTCCGGCCGGCCGGGCGGTGATGTTCAGCGGAGTCACGCGCAACTCGCTGGTGGTCCTTCCGTTGGCGTTGGCCCTCCCCGCGGGATTCGAGGCCGCCGCGGTCGTTGTGGTCACCCAGACGCTCGTCGAGGTCGTCGGGATGGTGGCCTGTGTGCGGGTGGTGCCGCGTCTCCTGTCGGTGCAGCGGTGAGTCCGCGCCGTGCCCGGGCATCTTCCTCAGGTCGCCGTCGATGGCAGCAATGCCGACTAGAGTCGCGGTCATGGTTTCGACGACGTGGGAGCTGTCCGCCGCCGACGGGACGGTGACGGTTCGTACCGACGTGACCGGTCCGGCCGCGCGCACCGGCCACCGACTGACGATCGAGATGACCGAATGGAGCGCGCAGGTGCGGTGGGCCGGTTCCGAGCCGGAATCGCTGACCGCGAGGATCGTCGTCGATTCGTTGCAGGTCCGTTCCGGCGAGGGTGGGGTCACGCCGATGTCCGGTCCGGAGCGTGCGGTGGCGAGGTCCAATGCCCTGAAATCACTCAAGGCGGGCAAGTTTCGTGAGATCGAATACGAATCCAGCTCGATCATCAAGTCCGACAACGGTTATCGCGTGGAGGGTGCGGTGTGCATCCTCGGCCGCAGCCGTAGTCACCCGCTGGAGCTCACGGTCACCGACGCCTCGGGTCGGTGGCACATCACCACCGAGACGCCGCTGGTGCAGACCGAGTTCGGGATCAAGCCGTACGCCCTGATGATGGGTGCGCTCAAGGTCGCCGACGAGGTGACTGTGAGGATCGAGGTGGACCACACCAGGTGACGATCGACGGCGTGAGCTCACTGCATCGAGACGGTGCCTACCGACGGGTAAATCAATATCCGTTGTCGCAGTTACACGCTCGCGAATCCGTGGATCCGACGCCCGCGGATCGGTGTGATCTTCTCGGTGTGTCGGGTACGTACTCGCGCGTAGCGAAATCATTCGTAAGAATCGTCCCCGATCGGTTGTCGGCGCGTTCACAGCGCCCGCCGGATCCACCCCGCGCGATTCGGGTGGGGACGATCGTGGCCGCATCCGCGCCCCGCGCGCGGACAATCGTTGGGTATGACAAAAGATGAGGAGTCGGTGATGTTCACTCGCATTGCCATCGTGAACCGGGGTGAGTCGGCCGTCCGTCTCATTCACGCCGTTCGGGGCCTGTGCGCAGAAACAGGACAGTCGATAGAGGTCGTCGCACTGCACACCGATGTGGATCGCAACGCGACCTTCGTCCGTGAGGCCGACATCGCCTACGACCTCGGCCTGGCGGCCGAGCGGCCGTACCTGAACCTCAAGGTGCTCGAGCGTGCACTGCTCGAGACCGGCGCCGACGCGGCGTGGGTCGGCTGGGGGTTCGTGGCCGAGGACCCGTTGTTCGCCGAACTGTGCGAGCGCATCGGCATCACCTTCATCGGCCCGTCGGCCGAGGCCATGCGCAAACTCGGCGACAAGATCGGCGCCAAGCTCATCGCCGAAGAGGTCGGTGTGCCCGTCGCCCCGTGGAGCCGCGGTGCGGTCGACAGCGTCGAGGAGGCGGTCACCGCGGCAGCCGACATCGGCTATCCGCTCATGCTCAAGGCGACCGCCGGCGGCGGTGGTCGCGGTATCCGCGTCATCACCAACGACGACGACCTGCGCGAGGCGTACGCCCGCACCCGCGACGAAGCCGCACGCGCCTTCGGTAGTGGTGTCGTCTTCCTCGAACGGTTGGTGACCGGCGCCCGTCACGTCGAGGTCCAGGTGATCGCCGACGGTCAGGGCACCGCGTGGGCTCTCGGTGTGCGTGACTGCTCGGTGCAGCGCCGCAATCAGAAGATCATCGAGGAGTCCGCGTCGCCGGTCCTGTCGCCCGAGCAGGTCGCCGACCTCAAGGCGTCGGCCGAACGACTCGCCGTCGCCGTCGGCTACTGCGGTGCGGCGACCGTGGAATTCCTCTATCACCCCGGCGAGAAGCTGTTCGCCTTCCTCGAGGTCAACACCCGACTGCAGGTCGAGCACCCGATCACCGAGACCACGACCGGCTTCGATCTCGTCCGGGCGCAATTGCACGTCGCCTCCGGCAACAAGCTCGAAGGCGAGCCGCCCGCCGAGCGCGGTCACGCGATCGAGGCGCGGCTCAACGCCGAGGATCCCGACCGCGACTTCGCGCCCGCGCCGGGTCGGATCGCGCGTCTCGAATTGCCCGCGGGCCCGGGCATCCGCGTCGACACCGGTGTCAGCGCCGGCGACACCATCCCCGCCGACTTCGACTCGATGATCGCGAAGATCATCGCCTACGGCCGCGACCGCGATGAAGCCCTCGGTCGTCTGCGCCGGGCGATGACCGAGACCCGCGTCATCATCGAGGGCGGCGCCACCAACAAGAGCTTCGTCCTCGAACTGCTGAATCAGCCCGAGGTGATCGACGGCAGCGCCGACACCGGCTGGATCGACCGCGTTCGTGCCGAGGGCGGCCTCGTCGCCCATCGGCACTCGGCGATCGCGCTGGCCGCTGCCGCGATCGACGCCTACGAGGAAGAGGAACTCGTCGAGCGGCAGCGTCTGTTGTCGACGGCCTCGGGCGGTCGCCCGCAGGTGCAGCACGACAGTGGCCGTCCGCTGGATCTGAAACTGCGCGGCGCGACCTACCGCGTGCGTGTGGCGCGGATCGGTGCGCACCGCTTCCGCGTCGGCATCGAATCCGGCGACCAGACCTACAGCGCCGACGTCGACCTGGAACGGTTCGACGAGCACGCCGCTCAGTTGGTCATCAATCACGTTCGTTACCGCCTGATCACCGACACCCACGGCCCGGTGCACCTCGTCGACGTCGACGGTGTGACCCACCGCGTCAGCCGCGACGAGGGCGGCGTGGTGCGTTCGCCCGCTCCCGCGCTGGTCGTCGCGACGCCGCTGGAGGTCGGTGACGAGGTCGAGGCCGGCGCCCCGGTGCTGGTGCTCGAGAGCATGAAGATGGAGACGGTGCTGCGGGCGCCGGTCCGATCACGACTCAAGGAGTGCGTGGTCTCCGTCGGCACCCAGGTCGAGACCGGCGCGGCGTTGATGCGCCTGGAACCCCTCGCCGACGACGATGACGCGGATGCGGCCGAGGAGGCCACCGAGGGCGTCGAACTCGAGTTGCCGTCGATGCCCACCGACATCGAGCCGCACGAACGCTCGACCCGCACCCTCGAAGACCTGCGCAGCCAACTACTCGGCTACGACGTCGATCCACACGATCGGACGCGGCTGCTCGACGACTATCTGGCGGTCCGGCACGCGGTCATCGAGTCCGGTCGCCGGCCGTTGTCCGACGAACTCGAACTGATCACCGTGTTCGCCGATCTCGCCGAGCTGAGCCAGAATCGTCCCTCCGAGGACCAGATGGGCGTCGAGCACGTCCACAGCGCGCGGGAGAACTTCCACACCTACCTGCAGAGCCTCGACGTCGAACGCGACGGGCTCCCGCAGCCGTTCCACGATCAGCTGAGCCGGGCTCTCGCGCACTACGGGGTCACCGATCTCGACCGGACCCCCGAACTCGAGGCCGCGGTCTTCCGCGTGTTCCTGGCCCTGCAGAATCCGTCGGACTCGGTCACATCGGTTTCGACCCTGCTGCGCGAGTGGCTCGGTGAGCCCACCCCGCGCGAGGAACTGCAGGACCGTGTCGGGGTCGCTCTCGACAAGCTCGTCTCCGCGACGCAGCTGCGGTTCCCGGCGATCGCCGACCTCGCCCGTGGTGTCGTCTACTCCTGGTACGGCCAGCCACTCCTGCGCCGTAACCGGGCCCGGGTGTATGGCGAGCTGCGCGAACACCTGCGTTACCTCGACGCCAATCCCGACGCCGCCGACCGTGACGAGCACATCGCCGACATGGTCCGCTCCACCGAGCCGCTGGTCCGTCTGCTCGGCCAGCGGATGGTGCGCGGGATCGCCGACAACACGGTCATGCTCGAGGTGTTGACCCGCCGCTACTACGGCAACAAGGGACTGCGCGACGTCCGTGTGCAGGAGTTCGGTGGTGCGAGCTTCGTCATCGCCGAGCGCAACGGCCTGAGCCTCGTCTCGGCCGCGGTACGGTTCGACGAACTCGACACGGTGCTCGGTGGTCTCGCCGAGATGGCGCGCGGGGTGGCCTCGGTCGACGCCGACGTCTACCTCTCGTGGGAGGAGCAGCCCAGCGATTTCGACGCCATGGCCGATGCATTGCACGAGCGCATCTCCGCGGCCTCACTGCCGCAGCAGGTGCACCGACTGACCATCGCGGTGGCCGGTAGCAACGAGGCACTCATGCATCACCACTTCACGTTCCGGCCGTCGTCGACGGGCATGGCCGAGGAGCGTCTCATCCGCGGGCTGCACCCGTACATCGCCCAGCGAATGCAGATGGAGCGGCTGCGCAAGTTCGACCTCACGCGTCTGCCGTCGGCGGACGACGAAGAGGTCTACCTGTTCCACTGTGTGGCCAAGGAGAATCCGTCCGACGAGCGGCTCATCGCCTTCGCCCAGGTGCGCGACCTCACCGCGTTGCGCGAGACCGACGGCAAACTGCTGACGCTGCCCCGTGCCGAGAGCATCCTGTCGTCGTGCGTCGACTCGATCCGCCGTGCGCAACGCCGGTCCAACCTGACCTCGACCACCAACCGCATCGTCATGTACGTCTGGCCGCCGATCGACGGTGCCCGCGACAACCTGCAGACCATCGCCGACCACATCCGCGGCACCGCCGCCGGGGTGGGACTCGAAGAGGTCCTGCTGATCGCGCGCCAGCGTGATCGCGAGACCGGCGAGCTGACGAAGGTCGCTGTCCGGTTCGCGGTGAACGCCGCAGGCGGCTTCGACGTGATCGTCGGTGAGCCGTCCGACGAGCCGATCGAACCGGTCGACGCGTTCCGGCAGAAGGTGTTGCGCGCCGCGCGTCGCAACACCGTCTACCCCTACGAGCTGGTGGGATTACTCGGGTCCTTCGACGAGTACGACCTCGACGACGAGCAACGACTGGTGCCGGTGGACCGGCCCAAGGGCCGCAACTCCGCGGCGATCGTCGCCGGCGTGATCACCACGCCCACCGACAAGTACCCGCAGGGTGTGACCCGGGTGGTGCTGCTCGGTGATCCGACGAAGTCGCTCGGTGCCCTCTCCGAACCGGAGTGCGCCCGGGTCATCGCGGCCCTCGACCTCGCCGAGTCGATGCAGGTGCCGCTCGAGTGGTACGCGTTGTCCTCGGGTGCCCGGATCTCGATGGACTCCGGTACCGAGAACATGGACTGGGTCGCTCGTGCGCTCAAACGGGTGGTCGAGTTCACCCAGGCGGGCGGCGAGATCAACATCGTGGTCGCCGGCATCAACGTCGGTGCGCAGCCGTACTGGAATGCCGAGTCGACGATGCTGATGCACACCAAGGGCATCCTGGTGATGACCCCGGATTCGGCGATGGTGTTGACCGGCAAGCAGTCCCTGGACTTCTCCGGCGGCGTGTCGGCGGAGGACAACTTCGGTATCGGCGGTTACGACCGGGTGATGGGCCCCAACGGCCAGGCCCAGTACTGGGCGCCCAATCTCGTCTCGGCGCGCGATGTGCTGATGTCGCACTACGATCACGCCTACATCGTTCCCGGCGAGCAGACGCCGCGGCGTGCCGAATCCTCAGATCCGGTCGCCCGCGACATCTCCGATTACCCACATGTGTTGTCCGGCAGCGACTTCACCACGGTCGGGCAGATCTTCTCGCCCGCGCACAACCCGGATCGCAAGAAGCCCTTCGACATTCGGACCGTGATGCGGGCCGTCGCCGACCAGGACCACGCCGTCCTCGAGCGGTGGGCGGGGATGGCCGACGCCGAGACCGCCGTGGTCTGCGACGTCCATCTCGGCGGAATCCCGGTGTGTCTGTTGGGTATCGAGTCCCGCGAGGTGCAGCGCCGCGGCTACAAGCCGACCGATGGGCCCGACACCTACACCGCAGGCACGTTGTTCCCGCAGTCGTCGAAGAAGGCGGCGCGAGCGATTAACGTGGCCAGCGGCAACCGTCCGCTGGTGGTGTTGGCCAACCTCTCCGGCTTCGACGGATCGCCGGAATCGATGCGCAAACTGCAGTTGGAATACGGCGCCGAGATCGGTCGGGCGATCGTCAACTTCCGTGGACCGATCGTCTTCTGCGTCATCTCGCGCTACCACGGCGGCGCGTTCGTGGTGTTCTCGAAGGCGTTGAACCCCAACATGACCGTGCTCGCGATCGACGGGTCGTTCGCGTCGGTGCTCGGTGGTGCGCCCGCGGCCGCGGTCGTGTTCGCCGGTGAGGTAGGCAAGCGCACGGCCGCCGACCCGCGGGTTCGTGAGGTCGAGGCCCGCCTCGCACAGGCCTCGGGTGCCGACCGTCCCGCGATCAACGCCGAGCTCGCCGACATCCGTCAGTCGGTGCGTGCGGAGAAGATCAGCGAGCTCGCGGCCGAGTTCGACTCGGTGCACAGCATCCGACGTGCCGTCGAGGTCGGTTCGGTCGACGCGGTGATCGACGCCGCGGAACTGCGTCCGCGCATCATCGCCGCCATCGAGAGCAACCCCGTCTGGGCGGGTGCAGGAGACCGCATGGCGACCTTCTGAGCGCCCATCCCGTTCGAGGCCGCGGCCCCGCCCTCACCGATCACGGTGACGGCGGGGCCGTGTCGTCCGTTTCACTCGCCTTGGGTGATCTACGGGTGAGCTGTGGGTGTCTTGTCAGCACCCTGAATTCGACAATTGTTGTGGCAGCGTCGATGTGGATTGATCATCCACATCGAGGAAGTCATGAAGCGTTTACTGATCACCGTCGGATCCGTCGCTGCGCTCACCTGTCTGGCGGCAGGTACCGCCGCCGCCGTCACGCCTGCCGGGGTGGTGTCCCAGGCCGTCGACGTCGGCAACGGCGGCATCGCGATCGCCCGGGGGTCGACGATGCTGCACACCGATGATTTCGGCGAATACGGGTGCGAGGACTTCGTCGACGCCGCCTACGGACAAACCACCACCAACGCCATCCCGCACAACGGGGCGATCGCCTTCTACGATCAGCTGGCCGCTCGCGGGCAGGGCCACAGCACGCTGCCCGCCCCACCCGGGGCTCTGGTCTTCTCCGAGGGTTCCGACGGCGGCCACGTCGACATCTCCATGGGCGACGGGCACTACCTCAGTGGTGGCGTGCAGGGATTCGCCCCCGGCTGGGGTGACGGCACCGACATCCAGATCCTGCCGAGCGCCAATCTCGGCTCGTGGCACCTGGTGGGTTGGGCCTATGCCCCGTGGAGTGCGATCGGGGGCTGACGCACGTGCGCAGGGCCGGACGGCCTCGGGTGGAGCGTCTGTCCGGGTCGGTCGGGCGTTCAGTCGGTCAGGCGCAGGACGGCGACGTCGGAAAGCGTTCCGTCGCCATCGGGTTGGGAGAAGGTGACGGTCGCGGTCCGGCCACCGGTGGTCAGGGTCGCGATCGTATTACCGAACAACGGACCGCATTCGTCGCTCCAACGCAGCGGCGGCTCGGGCACTCCTAGTCGTCGCGCCCAGGTGCGGGTGACGCGTGCGAACCCGCGCGACCAACCGAACCGGAACACCGGACGCACGTATGCCGGAACATGATTGTGGACCGGTGAGCACACGAGCTGATACACCGGCGTCGCCTCGGCGGTGCAGTTGTCGGCGACCGGCACCTCGGCGCGCGCGGCGTAGCTGTGGTGCACATCGCCGGAGAGCACCGTGATCGATGCCAGTCGTCTGTCGCGAGCAAGTCCGGTGATCAGGGCGCTGAGGGTGACGAAGGACCCGAAGAACGCCGGCCAGTGCTCGAAATCGGCGGCCTGCCGGATCTTTTCGCCGAGCCGACCCCGAAGTCCCGGCCGGGCGGCGAGCGCCTCGTCGATGGACTGCAGATCGGCGACCGCCGGTGGCAGCAACCACGGCAGCGACGATCCCAGGATGAGGTGGTCGATCTCGCAGATGTCGTCGGTGGCTTGATCGGAGAGCCATGCGAATTCTCTGTCGCTGATCATCTTTCGGGTGTCGCCGGTCAGAACTCGGCCGTTACGTGAATCGATCATGATCAGGCGGTTGCGACCGAGATCCCAGCGATAGCTGAAGCGCAGGCCCTTGTCCTCGGCGGTGTCGGCGTCGGCGCGGTCGGCGAGATCGACGAGCAGCGGCCAGATATCGGTGTCGGAGTTGACGATTCGCCGGCAGTCCGGGTCGGCGTCGAGTTCGGTGGGGGAGAGGTTACCCAGATGCTGGTACACCCAGTACGCGGCGAGGCCCGAACGGATGCGATCGCGCCACCACGGAAGCTCGTTCATCTGCGCCCGCCACGTGGCCGAGGTGTTCCAGTCGTCGCGGATGTCGTGATCGTCGAAGATCATCGCGGTGGGTACGGTCGAGAGAATCCAACGGATCTCCGGGTCGCCCCAGGTGTGCCGGTACAGGCCCTCGTATTCGGAGTAGCTGACCACCTCGTCTGCGGGTCGTTTGTTGCGCACCGATCCCTGACGCCGGCCCGCGAGGTGCGCGCGTGCCTGTGGGGTCAGTTCGTCGGCATAGACCTGGTCGCCGAGGAGGATCAGCACGTCGGGCCACTCCGGGGTGGGCCGGGTGGCCATCGCGGTGGCATAGGCGTCGAGGGCGTCGACACCGAGTTTGTCGTCGAGGTCGGCGACACCGGTCCGCGGATAGCGGCAGGATCCGAAGATCACCCGGAGCCGATCAGCCGTGTTGGGGCCGCGGGTCCGAATGACGCTGGGCGGAAACGCCGATCCGGGGTCGGGCCACACCGTGGCGCCGTCCTGGGTGACCTCGTAGGCGACGGTGGCGTCGGGGGTCAGGCCGGTCACGCGGACGAGCGCGTAATGAAAGCCCGCGACCTCGAAGGTCGATGCGCGGCAACCCAGGACCTCGACCTCGGCGGGACGATCGGTCTGCATCCACACCGACGCCGTCGTTGCGTCGACATGCCGCAGGATCGGGCCGAGGAGCAATGCCATCGCACCAGGCTACGTGTCCGGCTTGTCCGGTGTCGGGGTGTCCTCGATGAGTCGCGTCGATGTTTGCCTGCTCGTCCCGGTGGGTACGGTCGCCTCGGAGTTGATGTGACGACGAAGGGTGTTCATGGCAGACGTCGACGTGGAGATCGACTCGGATCTGGCCCCGCAGGCCGCATGGGACCTGGCCTCGGACCTCTCCCGATTTCCTGAGTGGATGACGATCTTCGGGGGTTGGCGCAGTGACGTACCCACCGACATCGGCGAAGGCACCGAGGTGTCGTCGGTGATCCGGGTCAAGGGATTTCGCAACATCATTCACTGGCAGGTGACCGATTACGATGCACCGCGTGTCATCGCTTTGCGGGGTCACGGGCGCGGCGGGGTGCGGATCACCTTGACGATGACCGTCTCCGGCAGCGCCGACGGTTCGCGGTTCGCGCTGAATGCCGAGTTGGCCGGGGGCGTGCTCGGCGGACCGATCGGCCGGTTCGTCGCCAAGATCGTCGAGTCCGATGTGAAGAAGTCGATCGAGAATCTCGCCACCCTCGTGTGAGGGAAGGTCGAGTCGATCGTGCCCGAAATGGGCGCTATATCTGTCTACCGATAGGCTCGGCGCGAGACGTCCGGTGTCCCCGGATCGTCGTGGTTCGACGCGTCGGCGGAAGGTGGCAGAGATGGCAAGGCTCGAGGAGAAGGTGCAGGACCTCTACGACGAGGTCGTCGCGCGAAATCCCGGCGAAGCCGAGTTCCATCAAGCGGTCCGCGAGGTGTTCGACAGCCTCGGACCGGTACTGGCCGCGCATCCCCACTACGCCGACGCCGGGATCATCGAGCGACTGTGCGAGCCCGAACGCCAGATCATCTTTCGCGTGCCGTGGGTCGACGACGCCGGACGCGTGCGGATCAATCGCGGTTTCCGCGTCGAGTTCAACTCCGCTCTCGGACCGTTCAAGGGCGGGTTGCGATTCCATCCGAGTGTCTATCTCGGGGTGGTGAAGTTCCTCGGGTTCGAGCAGATCTTCAAGAACGCGTTGACAGGGCTGCCCATCGGCGGGGGCAAGGGTGGCGCCGACTTCGATCCGAAGGGCCGGTCGGACGGAGAGGTGATGCGCTTCTGCCAGTCCTTCATGACCGAGCTGTATCGCCACATCGGTGAGTACACCGATGTCCCGGCCGGCGACATCGGGGTCGGCGGCCGCGAGATCGGTTATCTCTTCGGGCAATACAAGCGCATCACCAACCGATACGAATCCGGGGTGCTCACCGGCAAGGGACTGACGTGGGGTGGCTCGCAGGTTCGTCCCGAGGCCACCGGTTACGGCGTGGTGTTCTTCGTTGCGGAGATGCTCGCCGCGCGCGGAGAGGATCTCGAGGGCCGTCGGATCGTCGTGTCGGGATCGGGCAACGTCGCCCAATACGCGATCGAAAAGGTGCACCAACTCGGCGGACGTGTGGTGGCGTGCTCGGATTCCGGTGGTTACGTGGTGGACGAGGCCGGCATCGATCTCGAACTCCTCCGCGAGGTCAAGAACGTGCGCCGGGCGCGAATTGCCGACTACGCTCGGACACGGCGCGTAACAGCACATTTCGTCGCCGGGCGGTCCATCTGGGAAGTGCCCACCGACATCGCGATGCCCTGCGCGACACAGAACGAACTCGACGCCACCGACGCGGAGTCCTTGATCGGCAACGGATGCCGGGTCGTCGCCGAAGGCGCCAACATGTCGGCCACCCCGGAGGCGATCAAAGCCTTCTCCAAGGCCGGTGTGATGTTTGCCCCCGGAAAGGCCGCCAACGCCGGTGGCGTGGCGACCAGTGCTCTGGAGATGCAGCAGAACGCGTCTCGGGACTCCTGGAGTTTCGAATACACCGAACGCAGGTTGTCGGAGATCATGAGCGGCATCCACCAGACGTGTGTGCGGACAGCCGACGAATACGGGGTTCCGGGGGATTACGTCCTCGGCGCCAACATCGCCGGCTTCACCCACGTCGCCGATGCGATGCTGGCGCTCGGAGTGATCTGACGGGATTCGGCGCTGGGTCTGAGAACCTGGGCGGATCCCGGGGCGTGTCGGATGTGGTACTCAGGGGGTCGGCGACTCGGCGTCGCGGCGTAGGTCGTCCACGAGCAGCATCGCCGTTGCCCGAGCACGGTTCTCGATTGCGGTGACGTCGAAGTGCACGGCGGCGGACAGTGATTTCAGGCGTGTCGCGATGCTGCTGTGGTGCATGTGCATCTGCTCTGCGGTGTCTCTGAGCGTGCCGACCTGGAGGTAGACACGCAGCGTGTCCAACAGGTCCGCGCCGTTCTTGCTCTGGCGCACGTAGTCGCACCGCGCGACGTCCGGAATGGCCGACAGCGATTCCGGAGCGACGGTCAGCAACAGGTTCAGGGCGCCGATTTCGTCGGCGCAGAACACCATATTCGTTGTGCCGCAGTGCTTTTGCGCCAGCCGGGCAGTGCCGACCCAGCGATGGAGGGTGGCGGCGTCGGATTCCAGCGATGCCCCGCATGCGACGGTCCGCGCCGCGGGGTCGGCCGACAGAGCCGCCACGGTCTCGTCGAGGTCGGTGACGACCACGAGATGATCGCGATCGGTGGCGACGGCGGTCAGCCGCCCGGGTGAGAGTTGCCGGGCGAGTCGCTGGGCCACGTGCGCGACGTGGTCGGACTGATCGGTCGGATCGGCCAGGCTCACGACGCGCGCACGAAGGGTCGGGTCGACGTCGAGCGCACTGCACGCATCGAGCGCGGTGGCGGCCCCGTCGGCGTTCAGCAAAGCGGCGGACTGCTCTAGGTCGGACTGCGCGCGGTGTGGCCGGATGATCGCCGCTGCCGTCAGCGCCAAGCGGTCGACGAGCATCTCATCGAGCGGTAGGGCGGTACCCGGACGTTCGATCCACACCGTCCCGATGCAGTGGTCGTCGAGCACGATGTCGCGGGAGGTTGTTGCCACCGACGCCTCCAACGGACGCCGCCATTCGCCCCGCGGTGTGCATCGCCGGGTGACGAGTCCATTGGCCCTGATACCGACGACGCAATCGGCGAGCACCGCACTGGCGCGCAGGAGTTCGGTGACGTCGGCGCCGTGACGCAGGAGTGCGTCGAAGTAGTCGATGATCCGTACCATCCCCGCCGATTCGGCGTCGAGCTCGGCGAGGCGGTACATCAGACCTTGCACACAACCACGCTACGAGACCGGTGAACTCACCCGCAAGGCTCGTGCCAGCGCGCCCATCAGCTCCGCGGTCTGACGGCGGCTGACCTCGGCGGCGTCGATGAGCGACGAGCCGTGGAATGTCCCGGGGAACGAATGCAATTCGACGCTGACCCCGGCGTGCAGCAGCGCGACGGCGTAGGCGATGCCCTCGTCTCGAAGAGGATCGAGTTCCATCGTGGAGACGTAGGTGCGCGGCAGGCCCGACAGGTCGGTTGCGCGTGACGGAGCGGCGTAGCTCGACACCGACGCATCGGACGGGCCCGAGTAGTCGGGACCGAGGTAGTACTGCCACGACAGAATCGCGTTCGGGCGATGCCACATCGGGGTGTCGGTGAACTCGGTCATCGAGGTCGTGGCCAACCGATCGTCGAGTTCGGGGATGTCGAGCAGCTGAAACACCACCGGTACCTCGCCCCGGTCGCGGGCCATCAGAACGGTACCCGCCGCCAGTCCGCCGCCGGCGCTCTGCCCGCCGACCGCGATCAGCGACGGGTCGACGCCCAGTTCCGCGGCGTGGGCGTGCACATGGGCGAGCGCGGCGTAGCAGTCGTTGACGGGCCCGGGGAAGGGCGTCTCGGGGGCGAGGCGGTACTCGACATTGGCGACGGCGATGCCCAACTCGCGAGCGATCGCCACGCACAGTGGATCGCTGGACTCGGCGGTGCCCACAGCGAAACCGCCACCATGAATCCACACCAGTGTCGGCAGGGCTCGGGCGGCGCCGGCCGGAGTGAAGAACCGGATCGGCACCTCCGGGTCGCCGTCGAGGCCGGGTGCGGACAGGAGCTTCATCTCGACGCCGGTTCGGTCGAGACCGTCCAGCATGGTTTGCACCAGGGCGTTGAAGCCCGTTCGGGCGCCCTCGAGATCGTCGAAGCCCAGCTGGGGGAGCATGGTCACCGCTGCTGCGAGTTCCGGGTCCAGATTCTTGAGGTCGGCCATGACGTCACCTTTCCTTGCGGTCGATCGGTGACGCCAGTCTCGTCCGCGTTGTGGTGTGCGTCACCCGACAGGTGTCGGGAATTCGGACTCGCTCATCCGACGCGAGCGGTTTCGACTGACTCCTCGTCGAGAAGGCGTCGGATCAGGTCGACGCACGCGCGCGTGAGTACGGCGTCCGGTTCTCCGGCCTCCACCGATCCGAGAAAGTCGCCGTGCGCTGCAGGCAGGATCAGCGCACGGCCGCGGGCCACTGCCGACGCCATCCACACGGTGTGCTCGGGAAGGACGATGTCGTGGTCGCCGCTGACGAACAGAATCGGTGCGTCGAGTACCGCCAGCTCCGCGTCCGTCCAGTCCCGGAACTCGCGCATCACCGCGACGTCGAGGTCGAACATTCGTTGGAGATCGGCGGGATCGGGATTGATCGCCCGATAGGCGTCGGCGAGTGAATCAGGCATCGAATCGGCAGTCGGGGCGTCGAAGTTGTCCCAGAATCCGGGGATCATTCCGTCGCGCCGCACGAATCCCGACGCGATGACGCATCGCCGCGTCAGTGCTGGGTGTCGCTGGGCAAACCGCAGCACGGTCGGCCCACCATTGCTGAAACCCAGGATGTCGACCCGCGGGATGCCGAGGTCACCGACGAGTACCGCGATGTCGTCGGCGGAATTCTCGAAGGTGTAGGGGCGATCGGCATGCGGGGTGTGGCCATGACCCTGGAGCTCGACGCCGATGACGAGGCGGTCGGCGGCCAGTGCGGGAATCATGTACCCCCAGTTGGTCGCTATCGATCCCGCGCCACCGTGGACCAGGACGAGCGGTGGCCGTGGCCCACCGGGGTCGCCGTGCTTCTCGAAATACAGTGCCAACGGCATCGCGGTCCTCCGGACGTTGTTGTGGATGTGATGCCGGTACTGACTCGGCCGGGCCGCGCAATTCATCGTTGCCGGGTCAGTGATTGCTAGCGTCGAGACGTGTCGCGTACCGAGCCGGGCCGCCGAAGGTGGAACCACAACATCCACTATCACCAGGTGATCCTCGATGCGGTTCCCGCGAACGCCCGATCAGCACTCGACGTGGGGACCGGCGACGGGCTTCTGGCCGCCGACCTGTCCGAACGGCTTGGGGACGTGTCGGCGATCGACTCCGATGCCGCAGTGCTCGATCGAGCACGAGGCGAAGCCGAACGAGTCGAGTGGATGTGCGGCGACGTGATGAGTTACCCGTTCGGGCGGACTTTCGATGTGGTCGCGTCGGTCGCAACGCTGCACCATCTACCCGATCTCCGAGCGGGTCTGCTGCGGTTGGCGGACCTCACTGCGCCCGGCGGCGTCGTTGCGGTCGTCGGCCTGGCTCACTCCTCACGGCCCACCGACTACGCACTCCACCTGGTCGGCATACTCCAACATCGGTGGCTGTCGCGGCGTCGTGGCTATTGGGAGCACTCCGCACCCATCGTGTGGCCGCCGTCGCATTCCTATTCGGAAGTGCGTCGATGTGCGCGAGAACAGTTGCCGGGAGCGCGTTTTCGGAGACTGGCGATGTTCCGGTATGCACTGATCTGGCAGAAGCCGAACGCCGGGTAGCGGGGAGTAGGAGCCGGAGCTGCCGAGTTCGTAGCGCTCAGCGTGCCTCGGCGGGCCATCGCGGCGCCTCGATGGGGGCCGTCGTGGTTGCGGCGCCCAGCGCGTCGAGAGCGGTGATGGATTCTGGATTCAAGGTGATGTCGCCGACGGTGAGGTTGGCGTCGAGGTGTCCGATGTCGGATGTTCCGGGGATCAGCAGGGTGTTCGGCGAGTGAGCCAGTAGCCACGCCAGGCCTACCTGGGCGGGGGTGACATCGAGATCTCGGGCGATGTCGATGACGACGGAATTCTCGCCCACCTTCGGGATGCCGGGGAATGCGGAACCGAGTGGAAAGCAGGGAACCCACGCCATCTCGCGCTCGAGGCACAGGTCGAGGAGACTCTCGAAACGCCGATCGAGGACGCTGTAAGGATTTTGGACACAGGCGATTCCGGCCGGCAAGAGGTGACGCACCGTTTCGATGCGTACCGCACTGATACCGATCTCACCGATCTTGCCCTCGTCGCGCATCGCGACCATCTCGGCCATCTGATCGTCGACGTCGACGATCTGGTCGCCGGTCGCGGCGAGCCCCGGGCCGATCTCCAGTCGTCGGAGATTGACCAGGGGGAGGCGTTCCCGTCGCAAGGTGCGCAGGTTGTCCTCGACTGCGGCGCGAAGCTCGGCCGGACGCTGCGCAGGTCGCATGGGATGAGCGCCACCAGGATTGGTGGCTGCGCCGACCTTCGAGGCGATGACGACGTCGCTGTCGGCGTCGATGGCTCGGGCGATCACGGAGTTCACGAAACCGTCTCCGTAGAACTGTGCGGTGTCTACGTGGTCGACGCCGTGATTGACGGCATGACGGAGAACCGCGATCGCGGCCTCGGGGTCTTGTCGATGGCGATCGAGTTGCATTGCGCCGTAACCGATGCGGGCGACCCGGTGGCCGGCCAGCGTCGCCGAACCACCGGGGGTGGGTCCGAGATCGCTCATGTGTGCTCCTTGGTGTGCAATACTCCGAGGCAAGTGGAGGAACCTCCGCTTGGTTGTAGTGTACACAAATGGAGGGTCCTCCACTTGATCGTCGATCGTTCACGCGGAACTGCGGCAAAGCCGCGGGCCGATGCTGTGCGCAACCGGGCCAAGCTGATCGAGGCGGCTCGTGATGCGTTCACCGCCGGCGAAGGTGACATCACCTTTGATGCGCTGGCCCGTCGAGCCGGGGTCGGGGTGGGCACGCTGTACCGCAACTTCGCGACACGACAAGCACTCGTCGAGGCGGTCTACCGGTCCGAACTCGACGACGTCGTCCACTACGCGGACGGCCTGTTGGAGAAGCACTCCGCCGACGAGACGTTGCGGCATTGGCTGGATCGTTACGCCACCTTCGTTGCCACCAAACACGGTATGGCCGAAGCCTTTACGCAAGCGATCGCGTCAGGTGCGGTGGTGGCGGGGGATACGCGCGAACGTATCGGCGAGACGCTCGAACGCATACTTGCTGCGGGCGCGGAAGATGGGACCCTGCGGACCGACGTGCGCGCCGATGACGCCGTCATCGCGCTTCTCGGGGTGTTCCTCGGCCTGACCCGCAGCCGTGACGACGCGCAGCGGCGACGCGTGCTCGACCTCTACGTCGACGCGCTGCGGCCGCGGGGCTGACGTACGACGCGTGATGTGCCGGCGAATCCCTGAGTCGCCCTCCACCGGGAGGCCGGCAGTTACCGCGCCTGGATTCGTCTCCGACACGCCCAGTGGGGGACGGTAGGCTGCTCAGCGATGTCTGAACTCGGAGTGATCACGACTGTCGTCATCGATGTGCTCGGCACTCTTGTCGACGAGCCCGGGGGATTGACAACCGCGATCGCCGAGGCTGCGGGCGACAAGCAGGATGTTGCCGAGTTGCTGGCCGTGTGGCAGGGACATATAGAGCAACAGCAGCAACGAATTCTCCGCGGGCTCCGCGCCTACGCCAACAGTGACCAACTCGATGCCGAGGCGGCCGGTCTGGTGATGGATCGCGCCGGCATCACTGATCCCGCACGACGTGCCCACCTCGCCGCCGCGACGCGACGTCTTCGTCCGTGGGCAGATGCTCCGGCCGGAGTCGACCGACTGGCGCAGCACGTCACTGTGTTCGCACTGTCGAATTCCAGCGTCGCGACGCTGGAAGAACTAGGTGACCATGCCGAACTCCGTTGGCATCGAGCACTTTCCGCTGAAGAGGTACGTACGTACAAACCGTCGCCCGAGGTGTATCGCCTGGCGATCGAGACCGCGGGCACACCCCCGGACCACTTGTTGATGGTCGCTGCCCACGCGTGGGATCTCCGCGCGGCCAAGGCGGCCGGCATGCGAGCCGCGTATGTTCACCGCCCCGTCGGAGATCCGCCGTCTCACACCGACAGGTTCGATGGATACTTCGACGGGCTGGACGAGCTCGCGACGGCGCTGAGGGGTTAGCTGCTACGAAGTTAGCTGCTACAGAGATTGCCGCATCGGTGGCGATTGGCTCTTCATCTGGAGTTCACCGTTGCGACAAGGGCTCGTTCGCCCTGTAGACGATTCTGTGATCCTGACGAACTCGAGGAGCCGGTATGACTTCGGAGAACCCGCATTTCGAGGACTCGGGTCCCCGGCTGCGCCGGCGTCTCGGTCTGTTCGACGCGGTGATGATCGGCTTGGGATCGATGATCGGCGCGGGAGTGTTCGTCGTGATGGGGCCCGCCGCGGCGGCTGCGGGCTCGGGGCTGCTGATCGGTCTGGCGATCGCGGCGATCGTGGCGTACTGCAACGCGACGTCGTCGGCCCGCCTCGCCGCTCGGTATCCGTCGGCGGGCGGTACGTACGTCTACGGCAGGCACCGTCTCGGACCCTTCTGGGGTTACCTGGCCGGCTGGTCCTTCGTCGTTGGGAAGACCGCATCGTGCGCGGCGATCGCGTTGACCGTCGGCAGCTATCTCTGGCCCAGCCATATGCACGGCGTGGCCGTCGCAGCCGTGGTCGCGATCACCGCAGTCAATTACCGCGGTATACAGAAATCAGCTCTTCTCACCAGGGTCATCGTGGCGGTGGTACTCGCCGCGCTGGCCGCGGCGGTGGTCAGCGTCGCAGCGTCGTCGTCGGCAGACCCGGCCCGCCTTGCCCTTGGCGGAGATGTCTCTGTCGGAGGGGTACTGCAAGCTGCCGGGCTGTTGTTTTTCGCGTTCGCAGGGTACGCCCGCATCGCCACCTTGGGGGAGGAGGTTCGGGACCCGGCACGCGTTATCCCCCTGGCCATTCCGATCGCCCTCGGTATCAGTTTGATCGTCTATGCGGCGGTGGCAGTGGCCGCACTCGCGGCTCTCGGCCCAGCGGGGCTGGCGTCGGCGACGGCTCCGCTTGTCGACGCCGTTCGTTCGGTCGGCGCGGACTGGCTGGTTTCGGTGGTGCGGTTCGGAGCTGCGATCGCAGCGCTCGGTTCGCTTGCTGCGCTTCTCCTGGGCGTCTCGCGCACCGTGTTGGCCATGGCACGTGACCGTCACCTGCCGAGTGCTTTGGCCGCAATTCATGACCGATTCGGTGTCCCGCATCGTGCCGAGGTGGCCGTGGCCGTCGTGGTTGCCGTCGTTGCGGGATTCGCGGATGTGCGTGACGCGATTGGCTTTTCGTCGTTCGGTGTTCTGATCTACTACCTGATCGCGAATGCCGCGGCATGGACACTCTCGCCGGACGAGGGGCGTCCGCCGCGGGTGATCCCCATGGTGGGCGCAATTGGTGCGCTTGTGCTGGCGGTGTGTTTGCCTGTCGCGTCGGTGGTGTCCGGTGCGGCCGTCCTGATGGGCGGCACGATCGTCTACCTCGTCAGCGCCCGGCGTCGAGCTTGAGTCTGAGTCGATCCGGCGGCGCCTACGTGCCCACCGGAGCCCGCCGATGCGGCAGGGCAATGATGAAGGTGTGAACGATATCGGCAATGCAGTGGTGCGGATCGGACCGGCGCTCGGGGTCGTGGTGGTTGTACTGGTGGTTGCCGCAGCGCTGGTGAACTACCTCGGCGCAACCGGACACGCACGGCAGGTGGTGATCGCGGCCATTCGGGCAGCCGGACAGCTGGCCGCGCTCGCCGCTGTCCTCGCCGTTGTGATCGGCTCGCTGTGGGCCTCGACGCTGTTCGTGGCCGTCATGGCGACGGTGGCCGCGGCAACATCGGCCGGCCGGATCGTCGGTCGTCGTACGCCGATCCGGGCCGGCGTCGGAAACACGCTGTGGTGTTTGCTGCCGGTTGCGGTGCCCACGATCGTCGTGGTGGCCGGCATCGTCGCGCTCGGGGTGCTCCCGGCCACCGGTCTGGCGATCATCCCTACCGCCGGAATCATGTTCGGTGGTGCCATGAACACCACGTCGTTGGCCGGCCGTCGCGCTCACGACGAACTCACCACCCGGCGAGGCGAAGTCGATGCCGCCCTGTCATTGGGTTTCGTGCCGCGCGAGGCGAGGATGGAGATCAGCCGCAGCGCCGCGGCGACCGCGCTGATCCCCGGCATCGACCAGACGCGCTCGGTCGGGCTGGTCACCATTCCGGGCGCGTTCGTCGGCATGGTCCTGGGCGGCGCGTCGGTCACCACCGCGGCGATCATGCAGTTGTTCGTGCTGATCTCGCTGCTTGCCGTAAGCGCCGTCGCAGTTGTCGTCACCACCGAACTCGTCGCTCGCGGCATCCTCTGATCGGACGGGCGTGATGTCTCCGAGGGCGACGATCTGGAGGTGGAGCGGATGATCCGTGCAGGTGTGGATCACAGCCGCTTCGGGTACAGAAGCAAACATGACCGAGAAGAAGACCGATCCACACACCGAAGATGTCGGCACCGGACCAGAGGGTGCGAAATCCGACGTACAGTCCGATCCAGCCGAAGGCGAATCGTCTGGTGACTGGTCGGGCGAAGGCGGGGCAACCGAGGATGGTCCCGCAACGGACAACGATCCCGCCACCGATAACGACTGACTCGGACAGCGATCGTAGACGGGATTCAGGTGTCCGAGGCGCGCCTGTACGGGTCTCGCGCGGAAATGTCGTCCGAGCCAGCGAAATCCGTAGAGCAACTTCACGAGGCGGCCGATGCTGAATCCATTGCAGTCGTGGCTTGTTGCTCGACGACGGTCCGGACGGTCGCTGGGCGGTTGGGCAACTGTCCGGCACTCGCTTGCTCGCACCGCAACTGGTGATGTTTGAAGTAAGTAACATCATTCGCAGACAAGAAATGGCCGGAGTCGTCAGTGCCGATCAGGCGGTGCAGGCCCATGGTGATCTGCTCGACTTGTCGATCGAGCAGTGGCCGTACGCGCTTCTCGGTTCGCGGGTGTGGGAACTCCGCAGCAACTTGGGCTGCTCGCCCTGGCCAGGCCGGAGCGTTACATGTAACATCTGGGGCATGGCAGTGAGGGACAGGGTCGGTGAGTACCGACGTCGGATGCGTGAGCGCGGAATGCGCCCGTTGCAGGTCTGGGTTCCTGACGTACGAACGCCAGAGTTTGCCGCGCAAGCCCACAGGCAATCGGTTCTCGTGGCAGAGGCAGACGCCGATGGGGATGAGCAGGATTTCGTCGAGGCTGTCGCCGCGCCTTGGGACGACGAGGCGTGATTCGCGGCGAAATCTGGACCGTTGCGGGTGGTGTGTATGCATCCAAGCCGCGGCCGGCCGTCATCGTGCAGGATGACCTGTTCGATTCAACTCTGTCGGTGGTAGTTGCTCCGATCACGAGCCAGCTCATCGATGCGCCCCTGTTGCGGATTCGTATCCCGGGTGATCGCGATTCGATCTCGGGCCTCGAGCGGGACAGTGACGTGATGGTTGACAAGCTAACCGCGGTCCGACGGTCGAATGTTCAGACGCGTGTCGGTCGTCTGACATCCGACCAACTCGTTGAAGTCGAGCGCTCGTTGATGGCGTTTCTGGGACTAGCGCGATGATTCGAGCCGTGGGAGTCGACGCCGACGACAGGCACCGATCGACGGTAGGCTTTTAAATAGTGTTGCGGGGCAGCGCAGTATCTAGTCGTCTACTGGTAACCCTGCATATTCGAACGCTGCATATTGTGGGTGGACCCGAACCTGTCGGCTGACAGAAGAGATGGGAGTGCCAACACGGAGTTGGGAGTCAATATCCTGCGTAAGCGGGAGCGCGGAGCGCCCACGTTGACAACGAACCTGGGATCTCTCGCGTTCGACGGCCGACTGTTGGTTCATTGACATCGTGAATGGGGAGTCTGTGCTGGACGGTGAAGCTGGTTCATTTGCTAGAACCCGTACTTCTCCTTGCGTAGGCGGAACGCTCGTTCGCCGCCCTCCATCACAGACGTGATCTCATCACGCACTTCGGCGACGTCGATCGCACCCTGTTCCTTTATGTGGCCTGCTGACTGGTCGCCGGCAGTCAGATAGGCACACACAAGCACCAGGTCGGCATCTCCGTTGACGACCAAGTTCGCGTTGTGGCTTGAGAAGATCAGCTGTCGTCGATTCTTGGACCGCCAGATCTTGGAGACGATCTGCTGCACGGTGTCGCTGTCCAGGTCATCCTCGGGCTGGTCAATGATGAGCGGAGTCCCTCCCTGAGAGAGGAGTGTCCCCAGGAGAGCAGAAGCTTGCTGCCCGGCCGAAGCGGAGTCGAACGGGATGTACTCGCCTTCTTTGGCGCGGTACTCAAATTCGGGGAAGTCGGCCAGTTCCGCCAGCGAGAGGTCAAGCCAACCGTCAGGGGTGAGCTTAGGCGCGAACCTCTTTTGGTCGGCGACTGTGAGGCCCAGCCTGGTAAGCGAAGGTGTTGCCTCCGAACTGATCTCGGCGTCTGGTTCGAGCAGGGTCAGCGACTCGAGCTCTTCGAGCACCGCCTCCCAGGTCGCCCCGGGGTCTGACTCCTTCGTCAGCTCATCAAAGAAGGCGTCGACCTTGTTTGCGCGTACATTCGAGCCAGCGATCAGTGCCTTGAACTTGGTCTGTACAGCGTCGAATCCGCGGTTGGCCGACAGAGTGGCACGGATCATTCCGTCGGAGGACGTTGCGAGCGAATCGCATTCGGCCTTCAGCGCGCTGGTTCGGTCCTTTCTCGCTTCTGCCAGTTCCGCACGATACTCGCTGTGCTTTTCGCTTGGCTGCCCGAGCGCGTCTCGGTCTGTGCGTTGACGCTGAACGAGGTCGCGCGCTGAACGTTGCTGATCCTCTAGGCTGGCAAGTTCGACCAGTTTGGCCTCATGCGCAGACGAGCGCTCCTTTACTGCCCGATATGATTCGTCGTAGTCTGCGGTCTTGGTCAACAGGGATTGGGAAGCTACTGCCAAGGCGCCCCCGTCATTGCTGATCTCATTGAGTTCGAGTTCTAGGCCACCAATCGCCGATCGCAGTCGAGTAAGAGCGCCACGTACGGCAGTGAGCAAGGCATTCGCCTCGGTCGCGACGTCTGCAGGCGCGGATTCTGGCAACTCAATGTCCGCCAGCGACGAATCAAGTGATTCTACCAAGTTGGCAAGGCTTCTTTGGGTCGTCGCAACGTGCTGGAGCCAGCTGGTCTGCGCCGACTTCACGTCATCGTGTCCAGTCTTGTCGTCAAGGACCTTCCGGTCCTCCTCCGAGATATCCGCGAGGCCATCGCGCAACGACTGGGCTTGCTCCGCCAGAGACCGAATGCGTAGGGCGCCGCGTTCGATTTCGCCCGACAGGTTCCTATAGCGCTGAAGGGTTCCGTAGTTCTCGCGCAGTCGGTCGGTGATCTCTTCTCGTTTCCGGTCAACGTATTCGAGCTGTCGTTGAATCGGCGACGTGACGAAGCGCAACAACTCGTCAACCCTGATCGCGACGCTACTCAGCTGCTTCTGGCTGTAGGCCTGTATCGGCAGCAAGCTCTGAATGGCGGCCTCGGTCACCTTCTCGAACTGACCTTCGGCGACTTTGAGCTGGGTCGTGCCGTCACCGCCATACCGGCGCACCACGTGCGTGATCCCGTTTATCACACAATGGACTTCGACATGGGCGTCAAAGGGTTTCAGCGTAGCATCGATGAGTTTGCGCTGACGCACTCGAGGATCCGCAACCTCATCATCGGCGGTTGCTTGAGCAGGTTGGTCGCACAAGGTCCAGCGAAGGTAGTCGAGCACTGTCGATTTCCCAGTACCGCGTCCACCGATGAGCGCCGTGTACTGCGGGTTGAGCGCGACATCCACCCGGCCCATGAACTTGCTGCTCGATACCACCACACGGGAAACCCAAACATTCGGTGTCGCTGGCGTGACGTGAGAGATTCGAGACTCCTGCGCCAAACATGCTTGACGGATCGCTTCGGCGGTGGGCTCGGCCCATTTGATCCAGGTCGCATACTGACCAAGAGTTGAGAAGTCGGCCTTGCGCGCGTCGGAGGTCTGAAACAACCCGAGCCTCTTTGACCCCCATGCTGCGACCTCGCCGTTGAGAATCTTCTTGGTTCCCTGATCTTTGTCGAGTAGGTCGACGCTGCCATCGAGGTACCCGCCGACCGCCACCATGTCCTTGTACTTACCCTGGAATTGCTGGCGCATGAGGGTTCGGTAGCCGCTGGGCGTGACATTTGGCAGGATGATGTATCGACCCTTGAGCCATGCGTGGTTGTCGAGCTTGGCGTGCAGTTGGTTCAGGTCGTCCGAGTCAACCAGGTTCTCTGTCTGTGGCAAAGCTTCGAGGGCCGGATCCACTGGGTAGAAATGCAAGGCCTTCAGTACGTCGTCGAGTCGATCAATCGGAAAGTCTGCGTCGAGGACCATGATCGCTTGGCATGGCACGTTGAGTGACAGTTCCAACGCGGGGAACACAACCAGGCGTTCGACATTGGGCACGTTGGTGCCATCAGGGAGCGTCTCACGTTCGGCAGCTCGCTTGATATGCGGGAAGTAGGCAAAATCGTGGTGATCAGAGATCGCAACCGCGTGGAGCCCTTTCACACGAGCTGCTCTCACAAATTCATCGGCCCAGGCGTCGCGGTCAGACGGACGGTCTCCGTCCCACTGGGTGTCGCGTGGTGTGTGCACCTGAAAGTCCGCGCGGTAGAAGTGACCGCCATTATCGGCCAATTCGAGATTTCGTCCACTAGCTTCTCTGTTAACAGTCATCCTTGGTACTCCCAAGTCCAGTTGGTCAGCGGCACGTCGTCAACTCGTCTCGACGCGTGCGCCAGTCGGGCATGTGCAAATCCATCGATTCGATTAAGCGCTGGTTGTGGATGCCTGAGCGAGCAAGGTCACCTGCCCGGTCAGCGCGGCGTATCGCTGGAACAGGATCTTTTGGCGACCGGACTCGGTGGACATGTCGCCCTGTCCGAAGAGCTTGTCGACGGCTTCGTCGAGCACGTGATGCGCCGCGAGGAGGCCGTCCGGCATCGCCACAGGGTCATACAGTTTTGCCAACGACATACCGGGCTGGGCCTCACGAGCGGCGAGGACCCCGGCGGCGGCATCAACGACGGACTTCCTCGATGCAGTGGACACCGGCGGGAGCGGGAAAGTGTTGTACGAGAAGGTTCCCGAAAACCGGGGATCCGACTTGATCCGCCCACCAACAGCTCGCATCCAGGCGATGAACATCGACGATGACAGAACTCCGAACAGGAATCCGTCTGGATCCGGTGCAGTGAACAGTAGGTCGCTAGCGATGATGTCTGCGGAGTGGTGTCCAGGTGTGAAGTAGCACCGTGAGGTGCTGACAACCTTTGGAATCGCGACGTACTCGCTACCCGGTTGCCTGACCTCACCGAACCGGTAAGGGACCGAGGCGAGCGCCTTCGTGGCGGGTCGCTTGCTCGTCAATCGGTACTCGCGGACCTTTTCGATACGCGTGGATATCAGGTCGCTCTTGGTGGCTTCGGGGAGATCACGCTGAGTGAGCCAGATGCACCAGCGATCCAGGTCGTTGATCAACTCTCGACTGCCGATGAACTTACGCAGGTACTTTCGGGCGATCGGGTCCGCGGCGAAACTCTCGTACTCGTCCGGGCCGACGACAAGATGGCCGTTGTCGTTGGCCATGCTGCCGAAGGTGACCACTGGCATAGACGGGTTCAACGGCTGAGAGCGCTTACGGACGAGTATCGACGGGCCGGTTGTGAGATACGGGCTGATGTTCGCAACTTCGCGCGCAGTTCCCTCGCCCCGAGCGTTCTCCGGGTAGGTCCACAGCACCGGCTTGGGTGAAGATCGTCGATCGAAGCCCACGATGGACACGTGAACAGCTGCCCCTTCGGCGGCCTCGGTCGTCCATTCGAACGAGCGGTGTGCGAAGCGGCAACGCCATCCGCCGTCCAGGATCGGCTGCCATAGGTCCGCGACCGGTTCGCCTTGGCAGATCGAGTTGGTGGACACGAACGCCCACCGACCATCGTTGATTCCGAAGTAGTCTAACGTCTTGCGATACCAGCCGGTCACGTAGTCGAAATTGGCATTCATTCTCGAACCCCAGACGGCGGACAGATCGGCCTTCTGCTCGGGCTCCATCGTCCGGCCTCCGTTGAACGGCGGATTGCCCAACACAATGACGTGCTCACTTGCAGGAAGCACCTTGGCCCAGTCGGTGTGGAGCGCATTTGAGTGGTCAATTCGCGGAGCGATTTTGACGGGTAGTCGGTCGGGCGCGATGCCGAACTCGACGGCCATCTGCTGGTTTGCGAGGTGGTCGACGAGCAGCATCGCGGTTTCCGCGATGCGCGCTGGCCACTCCTCGATCTCGATGCCGTAGAAGTGGTCGAGGGTGACCTTGATGTCGCCTGTGACGTCGAGGCTCAGCTGGGCTCGTTCGACCTTCTTGGAGGAGGCTTCGGCCATGTCGAGGTCACGGCGGCGTTTGAGGATCTCTAGTTCGAGGGCTCGCAGCTCGCGGTAGGCGACGACCAGGAAGTTGCCACACCCACAGGCTGGGTCCATGTAGCGATCGCGACCGACATCGTTCTGCAGCTTTGTGAGCTGGGCCTTGTCGTCCCAGCTGCGGTCAAGTCGATCGCGATACTCGTCAAGGAACAGCGGTCGGATCGTTTTGAGTATGTTCTCCTCTGTGGTGTAGTGCTCGCCGCCGTACCGGCGGGCTGCCTTGCTCTTGACGGTCTGGAACATCGACCCGAACACCGCTGGTGAGATGATTGACCAGTCGAACTCGCACGCCGCGATCAGCGCATCACGGAACGCCGAGGTCAGCGTGGGTAGCCGTAGTGGGTCTCCGAAAAGTCCACCATTGATGTATCGAAACGCCGCATATGGGCTGTCGACGGGAAGCTGGCGCTGCTTCTCATCAGTGTCGAGAACCTCGAACAAGCCCTGCAGATCCTTGTGAAGATTTGCCGCGGTGGTGTTCTCACGCAGGTACCGCTCGAACAGACCTTCCGGCTTCCACATGTCGGCGTCGTCACCAAACAGCAGGAATAGCAGCCGGGCAAGAAGCAGGGTGGCGTCGTGTTCGCCGACGCCAGCGGCTTCGAGTTCGGTGTAGAGGGTGCCCATAAGTCGGGCTGCGGCGACGGATGCGGTTTCGGCTTCGTGGTCGAAGGCGTCACGCATCTTGTCGAGTAGGGCGACGAGGGTGATGTCGGTATCGAAGTCGAGTTCGATCGCTTGTAACCGGTCGGTCAGGTGTGTGGCCTGGTCACCGACGTGGTGTTCGTGAACGAGGAGTTTGGCGTTGGCGCTGCCGAGCTGGGCGCGTCTCGGCCAGCGCCATTCCTGTCTGCGTTCGTTACTGAAGATGACGAGGCGTTCGTGGTTATCCTTGCCGACAAGCACGTCGATCATTCGCTGTGTCTTGCGTGGCGGGAGCACGGGACAGTGCCAGATGCGCAGTCCCTTGTAGTCGGCGACCTGCGTGAGTGAGTAGGTCTCGTCATCGACCTCGATTGTGAGGTCAGGGCGGTCTGGGTTGTTCCAGCCGAGCTCGTCGATGAATAGGGTGCGGAATTCCCGTGTGTCGACGAGGTCGAGGAGGCGGGTGCTAGTCACGAACGAACTCCCATGCTGGAAACAATGCGGATCGGATCATTGCCGGTGCGAGTGGCGATGACGAGCTGCCCATCATTGTGGAGGGCGGTGATTAGGGCGGTCAGGTCGTCGTTGTCGGCCCCGTTTCGGACGGCCCGGCGCAGGCGGTGCTCGGCGTCCTTCATCAGGGGATGCTGGTACAGCGCTTCGAGGGCGAGTTCGGTGTCGGCGGCGTGATTGTGGAGGGTTCCGCTAAGCCGGTTCCACAGGGTGCGACGTACTCCACGCGGCCGGCCGGCCGCAACGTGAGGGTTGGCAAGGTCGCCGCGAACGAGCGTTTCGAGGAGACTGTCATGGTCGTCGGCATGCTCGAGACCGTGTTCTTCGGGAGTGGCTTCGAAAGCCCGGAGCACCTCATAGCCGGTGAGCAGACTAGTCTCCCCGTCGGTGGTGGCGCATCCGAACCCGTCGATCCCGGATTCTGTTCTCACGTAACAGATCACGCCGTCATTGATGTCTGAGAGGCGTCGGGTGCGGGTCGCCGAGATCATGTCCGGGAGGCTGGCGATCTTTGCCGCTAGTTCCGGGGTGTCCTTCTGTGCCTGGTGCCAGCGTTGGTAGGCGAGGCTTGAGGCGTCGACGTCGTCGGCTGCATCTTGATCGTCGAGGTTGCCATTGTAGAGGTCGGTGATGGCCTTGACTTCGGTGTCACTCCCGAAGAACTGCTCGTCGGAGCCGAACGCCTCGGCGTTGGCGTGCAGGCGGTCGCTGATGCGTTGCCGCAGGGAGATGACATTGTCGACGGACTCGTGGAAGAACGAGTACAGCAGGACTGTGTCGGCGTTCTGGCCGACGCGATCGACGCGGCCGGCACGCTGGATCAAACGGATGATCGCCCACGGCAGGTCGTAGTTGACCACGATGTGCGCGTCCTGGAGGTTCTGGCCTTCGCTAAGGACGTCGGTGGCGATCAGGATGCGCAACTCGTCGTCGGGTGTGGTGGCGGTCTGCTGGCCGGGGAGCGTATTCGAGCGGGGGGAGAAGCGGTGCGCGAGGCGCGTTGGGTCCTCGCTGTCACCGGTGGCGACCCCGACCCTGGGGATGCCAGCGGCTTCCAATGCGGCGCCGATGTAGTCGGCGGTGTCCTTGTATTCAGTAAACACCAGCACCTTTTCGTTCGGATGATTGGCGCTCAGCAGGGTGAGAAGGGCGTCGAGTTTGGAGTCCCGTTCCGGCGTCCAGTTTCCGTAGCTGGCAAGGAGGGACCATAGGGTGTTTGTGTCGGTGGCCAGATCTTGACGCAGATCTTTGGTGAAGATGTCTGGCCTGACCCAGGTCAGCCCCGCCGGATTCGCTTCTCGGAGTGCCTCGTAGCGCAGCGAAGCTTCCTGACCCACCTCGTCCGCGGTAGGAATCTTGTCGTTGTTTGGGTCTTCGTCTTCGCCGAAGGTGTTCTCAGTGATGGTTCCGGTCGGTATCGCCAGGTCGTTGTCGATCGCGTACGAGAATAGTTCGTTGCGGGCGATGTGCCGTTTGAGCGAGAGGGTGAAAGAGTGCCCGCACGAGGACAAGCGTTTGTAGAAGGTGGTGCGGACGAACCCGGCGACGTTGCCGCGTCCGCGGGTGAGATTGTCGACAAACTCCTTCTCCGATTCTCCGAGTTGGGCGGTCTTCGAGATGTAGCTGCCGAGTTCGTAGCGGGGCAGGATCAGTTTGGTCATGGCGTCGAGGGTCGTGTCGCTAGCCATCAGCACGGCTGGATCCTCGGGGCCGAAGGAGTGATCGACGGGCTTTGGGATCCTCTGCGGGAACTGGAAGCAGGTACCGTCCGCGAACTCAAGATACTGCCGCCCGTTCTCGTCCGTAAGCGAGTAGTTGTTCTTGATAAAGGTGCGGGTGCGCCGCACCAGGTGCTCACTCATCAACCGCTTCCAGTCGTCGGGATCCTCCGAGCGTCGGAATGCGGCCATCGTGGTCGTCTTACCGTCGACTTTGTCCGCCAGACGCGGATCGGCGGACAGCGCGTTGACCGGTGCGATCCCGAGGTCGTCGTCATCGTCGATGTAGAGGGCAAGCTGGTTCGCCACGTCTTGGAACCGGACGTTGTACGGTGTGGCGGTTAGCAGCAGAGCCTTGCTGTCGTTGACGTGGATGTAGTCCTGGATAGCCTTGTAGTCGCGGCGGGTGTCGTTGCGCAGTGTGTGGGATTCGTCGACGATGACGAAGGCGTACCGCCGGAGGTCGGGCAGGATCGTGTGCGCCATGCTGTAGGGAACAACCCGACCATGCAGCTCGTATGCTTCGAAGTGTTCCTCCCACATCGAGACCAGGTTCTTCGGGCACACCACCAATGGCATGTATCCGTGCTCATCTCGCAGCATCAACGCGACAGCGATCGCGGTGAGAGTCTTGCCAAGACCGACGACGTCACCGAGCATTGTGCCGCGTTTGGTCATGATTCGACGTGCCAGCGTCTGCACCGCGGTGGCCTGGTAGTCGAGCAACTGCTTGCCGATCTCGGAGGGCACCGAGTACTCGGCCAAACCCTCACGCACGTCACGGGAGAGGTCATAGCAGACCTTCAAGAACACCTCATACGGGCGGCGAGGCTCTATGCGAACCCAGGATTCATCGAGCAGGTCCAGCACGTCGGCGGTGACGGGCCGGCTGAACCTGTCGTTCCAGCGGTCCTCGAACCACTGTGCCAAGGTTTCGGCGCCCGAGGTGTCGAGAACGTCAACGTTGAGTTCGAGGTTGAGGGTCAGACCGGGAGCGGTGAGGTTCGAGGAGCCTACGAAACCGGTGATCGGGTTGTTCAGGTCCTGCCGATGGCATATGTAGGTCTTGCCGTGCAGGGGCCGGCGCGTGAACACCTTGATCTCTACCGCGCCCTGGGCGAGCAGATCCCGCAGCGACTGCAACGCCACGCGGTCTGCGTTGGTCGGAAGCCCTCGCATCAGCTGTGTGCGTAGCTGTTCGAGCAACTGTGCCTTGCGTTCTCGGGCCGCATTCGCGTCAGCGTCCGGCCGAGGGGTGCCGTCGACGTCGGCCTGTAGATCCTCCAACGTCTCCTGCTGCGGGCCTGCCATGACCATCCCGATCAGGACTCGCACCACCGGACCGGTTGCGCCAGCGGCAACTTTTTCCTTAACCAGGGCGTCGAACGCACCCCAGCCGCGAAGGTTGAAGTAGCCAACTGCGACGTCCATCCGGTCCGAAACCTGCAGCGACTGCTGAAGGTGGGTACCCAGGTTGGACTTGATGTTGTCAAAGATCCGTGTCATACGGGTCCATACTCCTTACGATCCGGTCGTGAGGCGCCGCGTAAAAAGTAGTCCGCAGTCGCTGTCTGCATGCGCCGTCATGTGCCCGGCCTAGGTGTGCTGGTATATCTGCCCCACGGCTCGGAAGCGAGATCAGCATGCTTTTGCGTCACCCGGTCGCTATACCCGAGCATCTCAGCGACGACTGGAGCTGGGACTTGGGTGACAAGCTCCCGAATCGCGGTGTTCCGTGCGCCGAGCAGGTTGATCCCAAGTTCGCGGAGTCGGTCCATCAAAGTGTTGGGGTGCAGATGCTCGCCAGGTCTGTAACCGGGGAAGAGCCATGGACTGTCTGGTCCGCTCGTTCGTAGGTTGGGACGTTGGGCAATGTGTTGCCGAAGGAGCGAATCGAATGGGGCGGGGACAGGGGAGGGTGTCACCCCGAGCTGCAAAGCTAGACCGTCTGGGGAGATGATCACTTTCGCCATGGGTAGCTCGGCGATCTTCACGAGCGGCTGAGCATAGAGAAGCAGGAGCGTACCGGCCACGCGGTAGGGAAGTGACTCACTGTTGCCTTCGAGGAGTTCTCGGATCCATGCGAGTCGTTGGTCCTGTGTGAGCAGTCGTACAGACTTAGCCTGACGAAACCCAAGGGACACTGAACGATTGATGCGTGAGTTCGCGCACCACACAAGGAAAGTTCGGATCGAGTGGCGCGTTGTCGGACCTGTCGACACCCATTGGTCAACGTCCTGCTGGACGCAAGTTGCGATTGTGCGGCTGTGCTCGTCGTGAAGCCACTGAAGGAACTTCAGAGTCTCCGTGATCTCTTGCTTGGATGAGTGAACTGGCCCCCGTGTTGAGTTGCCGGCGAGGGCAATCTCGTTGATCCGTCGCAGATGATGCCAGGTAGCAAACTGACGAACAGGTCGCTCGATGTCAACATCGGCAACGTTGGCGAGCTTCCCTTCGAGCCATCGTTCGAAGAGGGCGATGTATTTATCGCGAGGGGGAAGTGCCTGGTGGTGTAAGAGGACTGATCGGAGGTGCTCAACGTGTTTGCCGCTCGGTTCAAATTGATCCAGCCCGTCATGGCTGAGTTGTGTCGTACCGGAGGCTATCGCTGAAAGTAGGTTCCGGACCTTGTCGGAGCGCTTCCACGTGAGGATGCTTTCCGGCCGGTCTGCGGCGCATAGCGCATCGATCAGGGTCTTGATGCCACTGGGGGAACCGTCATGCAGTAGGTCGCGTTCCAGGTCGGATCGTAGTGCGCAACGCGCGCAGTTTCCCCGACGGTAGGGGCGTGCTTCCTGCTCGCATGTGCGGCAGTGATAGTCCTGACGGATTTTCGCGCAGTCACGGCAGACGGACTGGTCTCCGATGTCTAAGCGACCAAGGAGCATTCGGTGTATTCCGCAACTTGGGCATGGGCCGTGGATGCTCGTGGCGTCGTAGTAGCAAGAGTTGCAGATCTTGCCGTCTGGCCATGTGACGGCAGCCTTGCGCATGTGGCGTTCACAGCGAGCGCACTGAAGATCTCCGTCGGTTGCTTGAGGTCGTCCGCGAGCAGTGTTGCGTCGGCGTGGTTCAATCGTCGTCACTGACAATCCTTGCTCGTCGTGGACGGACAGACTTGTTCAATTCGACGACGTTCTCGCGGCCGGCGCTGGCTGCCTTTTTGCGAGCGTTGGTGGCGGTCACGGTCACCAGATCCTCTGGGCCACAGTCGAAGATGTCGCAGAGCGCGGCAATGAGTTTGAGTGAAACACGCTCGGGACGTTGATGAACCAGCCGGTAGACCTGTGGCCGGGAAAGTGTGATTCCGCGTTCGTTGAGACGGGGGATGAGGTCAGTACTGTTGTGCATCTGGTTGCCGGCCATCAGTTCCGCGAGCCGCCATGTGTAATCGACGTCGCGTTTCACGATGCGCCACCATTTTCGGTGGTGGAGGAAAGAGCGGCCGAGATCGTCGCATCGAGCGCGGTGCGGAGGGTTCGGGTGCGGTAGTCGCTGCTGACGCAGCTGTAGATGGCGGTGGTGGATGCGTGTTCATGTCCCATTTGGTGTTGGACGAACATCGAGTCCCATCCGTCTTCGAGTAGGTGTGTCGCGTACGAACGTCGGAAGGAGTGAAGGTCGAGTCCGGACGAGAGGTCGAGGTCGTCGCAGTAGCGGCGGAATCGACGGATGAGAGTTGTTTCCGACACTAGATTTCCGCGTTCGCTGGGGAACAGGTCGATTCCATCATCCATGTGGGGCTGGCCGTTCTCAAGCCAATCTGCAATGACCTCCGGAGTCCAATCGAAGACAGTGAGTACGCCACGACGTTTGGGAGGCGAGCCCTTTTTGGCTTTGCCGTAGCGCACATTGACGACGCCGAACTTGCCGAACTCTTTGGCGTGGGGGTTCCGCGCGAAGTCGACGGTTTGGAGGTGGGCCAGTTCGTTGAACCGCAGACCGTAGGAGTATGCGAGCTTGAACATCACCGAATCACGATAGGCGGGAAGCCATCCCTTACGCCCTGATGCCGAGACCGTGGAAACCTGTTCATCGGCGTGGTCGAAGAAGTCCTGAATCTCACGCTTGGTGAATGCGCGCTTGTCTGGCCGTAATTCGTTCTCCTGGACATGCTGCGCGGTGTTCCAGTCAAAGAAGACCTGCGAGGGATGCGTACCGAAGAGTTCCTCGCAGACGCGGTCCCAGCCGTAGTCCGGGTTGGCGACATAGGAGCAGAACTGCCGCAGACCGACCTGGTAGGACCGGATCGATGACTGGGAGAGATTGTGGATGGATCGTAGATCGCCGAAGAACTCGTCGACCATCGCCACTGTCCAGGTCCACGGATGCTCGTTCGAGTGTTGTACGAACCGCTCAACCTGCTTGATCCGGGCGTCGATCGTTTCGAAGCGCAGGTTGCGACTGAGTTGTTGGTTGCGCCATCCCTGAAGCATTTCAGCCAGGGTCTGTTCCTCAGGATGCAGCGGCCGGACGGCATTGACGAGATACGCGCGACCAACGTCGTCCACCGCCATGGAATGCCTCCGCAGTCTGTCTCATCTGTTGCATCAATGATTCATCGGATGCATCATCATGTCAAGACCCCAGGTCAGCGAGGCGCCTACTGAATCCGCGGACGACGTCTATGCGTGTCGCACATGCCGTGCGACGGATGCGGATCGCAACGGAAATCCATGGTGGACAGGTGATTTGACGCGGCAATGGGAGACACGTCCGGCGGTCCGACCATGATTCATCGGATGCAATATGCAGTGGTTTAGTTGACATAATATTAGTTATCGGCTCAGAACTAGGACGAGTTCAAATAGATGAGAGGACTCGTCCTGGCGAATCTTGAGTGAAACTGCTGGCTACGACCCGTGGCGAATTGCCGGGTCGCACCGGTCCAGTAGCTCAATCTGCAGATCAGCATCGTTAGATGCAAACAGATGAGAGATTCTCGCGCTACACTTGCGATCATGCAGAGTGTTCCAGGTCGGCTACCAGACTTCCTGTCGAAAGGTGTCGTCGGCCTGCTGCGGCCCGAGGACCGCGTGTTCGAGGCGATGCTGGATGGCTGGCGAGCGCAGATGCTGGCCCGTGGCCTCGGTGTGCCATTCATCCAGTCGTCGTGCAGCCTGGTATCTCGCTTCCAGGAACACTCCAACGAGTACCCGTGGACGTGGCAGCCCGTCCACGTCGATGAGTTCCTGGCAGACCGGCGAACCGGCCCCAAAGCCGTCTCCGTGTCGACGCTGCGCGCGAACGCGGGCACGATCAGGGCCTTCTGCTATTACGTCACTGACGAAAGGTACGGGTGGGCTGCCTTCTGTAGCAAAGCATTTGAGGATGTTCCCGCCCAAGTCGTGTTCGAGTGGAACACCCCGCGCCACAAGACCGATGACGCCATTCCGGCCGGCCGGCGTAGCTTCACTCAGACCGAGTTGCAAACATTCTTCGATGCCTGCGACGACCTTGTCGACCGGGAGTTCGGCAAGGGTTCGAAGCGCTGGCTTCCGCTGATGCGAGACTCCACTGCGTTCAAGGTGTGCTACGCCTACGGACTGCGGCGTCGGGAGCTCGCGATGCTCGACTACCACGACTTCGGCCCGAACCCACACGTCGACAAGTACGGCAACTATGGCGCTGTCCAGGTCCGCTATGCCAAAGGCATGTCGGGATCAGGGCCTCGCCGACGCACAGTCCTCACTGTGCCTGAATTCGACTGGGTGGTCGACCTTCTCGAGCACTGGCTCTCGGCACAAGGACGCGAACAATTCGCCACAGCCGACCGCTCGGCATCGATGTGGCCGTCCGAACGCGCCGGCGCCACGGGCATTCGCAACTTCAATCGCACGTTTACTACGGTCCGCGAGCTGGCTGGGCTGCCGGCAGAGTTGAAGATGCATTGCCTCCGCCACTCGTACGTTACCCATCTCCTTGAAGCCGGATACGATCCGATGTTCGTCCAGCAGCAAGTCGGTCATGCGTACTCATCTACCACCGCTCTCTACACCTCGGTCTCGGCAGACTTCAAACAAAAAACCATCCAGCGGATGATCCAGCAACGAATCGTCACACGTGACGAAAGACATGTAGGGAAGGACACGTGAGCGAGCAACGCCGGGTCGGCTACCACTGGAATCTGCGCCAACGGATGGCCGATCACAACCTTTGGAAGACAACGGAACTCATCCCGTTGCTGAAGTCCCGCGGTATCAACCTGTCGAATGCTCAGGTCCACCGACTGGTGACCGGCACTCCCGAACGGATCCCTGCCCGTACGTTCGCTGCGTTGTGCGACATCCTTGAATGCACACCCAACGATCTGTTCGAGCCGTACGTCGAGATGCGCGCTGCAGCCACGGCCGACGCACCAGCCAACCCGGCCGATCTCGGCATCGGCGAGAAGCGCTCCGTTGCCCGCCGAATCCGAGTTGTCCGCGGTGATGATGGCGATGGCAAGACCACGTAAACCCGAGGACCCACAACGATGGGAAGTCCCGTGCGACCGATGCGGTGAGCACCGGGAATGTGTCGTCACCTGGCAGGGCCTCGGGGTGTGCGGTTACTGCTACCAAGCAGCGAAACGTACCCGGGGCGTGTGCGCGTGCGGTCACGATGGAGTGTTGCCAGGAATCATCGACGGAAAGCCGGCGTGCCGCAGTTGCACAGGGATCAAACTCAACGTCGACTGCGTTGAGTGCGGCGCCGAAGATGAACTATACGCCCACGGCCGCTGCTGGCGATGCGTCCTGGGATCGACCGTCGACCGACTGTTGACGAATCCAGAGACTGGCATCATCAATGATGAACTGAAACCCTTTGCAACTGCACTGAAGTCGATGAAACGAGCCAACAGCGGCCTGACCTGGATTAATCAAGAACACGTCACGGCGTTCCTCACTGAATTGGCCCGCATGCCGCTCGTTTCCCACGATGTCGTCGACCAACTCCCCCGATCGCGCACCCGAGAATACGTCCGGGAACTCCTGGTCACCCACCAGATCCTGCCGGCCAGAGATGGACTGCTGCACCGTTACATCGACTGGTCAAACGACGCCCTCAACCGACTGAATTCAGCGGAGCATCGCGATATCGCCAACCGCTACATCCGCTGGCACCACCTACGGCAGATGCATTCCATGGAGTCGGTGTCGCACGGGACATTCTTGCGATCTAAGCAAACCGTCACCGTCACAATCGATTTCCTCAACTGGCTCACCGACCGGGACGTCTCGATCGGCGACCTATCCCAAGCAGATCTGGACGCGTGGCAGGCCGAAGGTCCGAGCACACGAGAGTTCGCCATTCGATTTCTTGCGTGGGCGATCAAGACCAAGCTGGTCGCAGCGGACCTCGCAATGACACCTCATCGACGTGGCACCAGCGCGAAAATGAGTGTTGAGGACCAGCGAGACGTCGTCGACGGCCTCACGTCAAACCAACCGTCGCTCAATCCTCGAGATCGAGCCGCGGCGATCCTCGTGCTCGTCTTCGGCCAGCAGATCGATCGCGTTGTCAAACTCACTTGGAACGACGTGATTGTCTCCGACGAACTCGTCACCGTCACACTCGGTGGCATCGCCATCGCGCTGCCGGCGCCCCTCGATGAACCATTCCGGTACCTTGCTGGGGAACGTGACCTCGCGAATACCGCCGCGCACCCGGCCACTAACTGGGTATTCCGCGGCTATCTTCCCGGCCAGCATATCGACCCGAGCCACCTACGGAACCGGTTGAGGTCGACGTTCAGTACCCGGGCGGCCCGGTTGGGCACCTTGCATGAACTCACCAAGCTCGCACCCGTAGCGATACTCGCGGACACGCTCGGCTACTCCCCTGCCACCATCGAGCGACACGCAGTCGCGTCGGCCGCCACATACGCCCAATACGTGGCTAACCTATGAAGCTGGGACAAAGCGCGCGGGGTCGTGCCCCATGCTTGGCTGGTTTCTGGAGTATTAAACTGCCGAAATGAAGGAAGTTGACATGGCGGACAATGTGGAAAGTGCAGCGCAGCCGTCGGGCCTGCCGCAGCTTCATCGCTTGATTGTCAGTTCGAGCGGCGCGTTGTTCGCGAACGGGCACTACGACGAAGCTGTGTTTAAGGCGTACAGAGCTGTCGAGGATCGCGTAAAGCGGCTGAGCGGAAAGTCGGAAATCGGCAAGCGGCTGATGACCTACGTCTTTAATGAGAACGCGCCGACACTCGATGTCATATCGCCGAATGCCGATGAGGACCAAGGGGCCGATGAGCGCGAAGGCTTCAAGTTTCTATTCATGGGGAGCGCGCAAGGCTTGCGGAATCCGCGAGGTCATGGCGGTGACCTCGATACTCCCGAAGATGAAGCAGTAGAGATGCTTGCTCTCGCAAGCCTATTGATGCGAGCGCTGGATCGAGCAGAGGAGCAGCAGCTTCGGCAGCCACCCGAACCTGACACAGCTGGTGAGTGGGATGGCGACACGGATGTTGAAGACGACGAAACAGGAATCCTAGATCTGATTGCGATCGCAGAAGATGCCATGCCGAAGCTGAGCGCGACAATCGAAGAGATGGCGGTGTGTCTGACGAAGATTGGAACGATTGCAACCGAATACACGCCAACGATGAATGAGGCATCGCAGTCAACAAGCATGGCTGCGAGATTAGCGGTTGTGAACTCGCTTGCGACCGAGCTCAGCTCACCGACTGGGAGGTTTCGGGAATTGGCGGCTGACTACGTTGGCCAAATGGTCGATCTCAATGGCGGAATTGACGCACTCATTCACATGAAGCCTTTCGCGGAAATGTCTATGGAAGATCAGGCCGAGTACCTTGTACTCGCAGAGTCGGTTCGAAACTTGCGCGACGGCAGCATCGCGGGCGTGGGCGGCGCGGCGACGCTGAGCCAGCAGCTTCGGGACGTGGCCAAACTCAGCAGGTCCTTGAAGAAGCCATCTGCTGACCTTAGGGACGGGGTTCAGCAGATGAAGAGTGTCCAGCACTACTACGACGAGTGGGTCGAGGGATTCAGAGCAGCAGGCATCTGAAGAGTCTGGGTCGAGCTGGATCACCCACACGGAAGGAAACACCTACCCGTTTCACCCGGTGCGGGCGTCAGATCAGACATAGCAGTGCCCATCGGAGAGGCCCGTGATTGCGTTCGTCTTGGCGAAGCTATGTTCTGCCCTCTCCCGTTACCAGTTTATGCGTTACCGTCGCGATGAGGGGACAGAGCGAAGCGGTCTCCTCACCAAGTGAATGACGGTGGGTGGGTCACGGGAGCTCGCGCGTCTGAACTCGCCCAGGTTGCTCGTCACCATCGAACCGCAGCATCTGCGCGCGGTCCTCGCCCGTGGGAACAGCGACGAGCTGCGTCGCTGTTAGTTCGGTGACTCGACCTTGAAGGATAGCCATGCGCTTGCCGACCTCTAGACGCCCCGAGTCCAGCGATATCTCAAGCGCCTGCACGACACGGAACATGGCTTCGTCACCGACCTGGAAAGGGAAGTCTTGGTCTGGTTCCAGGTCCACCCTGATCTCTGGCCAGGTGAAGGAAATCGCCTCTCCCGAAAGAAGCTTCGCTACATCTATCATCTCAAGTGCCTGGTCCCCGGTGTAGCTCGATGGGAAGAGGATACGTTTTGTGGTGTGCTGCTGGATGGTCACCAATGCGCGCGCAACCTTCGCCAGGCGAACCACACTGATGTCGCGTTCTCTTCCGGATGCCGATGTAGACATGGCTGAGAACTGACGCGGGCCGTATGCGGTAGATACCCCCAAAGTGTTTGGGTCGTGCAGATTTGCGATGAACTCGAGACTGTCAACGATGTCGGCAGGCCGGCGCCCGGCAGGGTCTGTGGTCATTCGCATATTGACCGTCAAGTTGGGGTACTCGCTAGCGAGAATTTCGAGACGCACGAATTCAGACGGGTCCTCCCAGACTGTTCGCGTTCCCCCAGCGGGTCCTCGTGTGTGCTCAACCAGTCGCACTTCTAGTTCCGCAAGCGTGCTCTCATCAGGTGAAAGCACGGCGACGACCAATTCGGTTTCCGTGTGTTCCTCACGTGCAGTTTCCGAGGGCGATATGGACAGCTCCACGTTGTCGTCGCTATCGATGACTCCCAATCCACCCGGGAGTGAGAGGCGGACGTTCACTGTGCCTCTCGGGAGCGAAACCGGTGTGCCGAACTCGTGGTAGCGGCGGTACTCCGTATCGAGGTCGCTGCCTTCGTCAATCTTTACGCTGTACTCACCCGTGATCGGGCGTTCCTCGAGGGCCGCCAAACTCCGAGCAAAGATGCTAATCAATAACCAGCCGTCCGGTGACCCGTACGACGCTAGAGCAACGATGCCCGCCCGGTTGGCTTCGTATCTATCGGGCGGTGACTCGGTCATGGACAGCTCGTATCGGTAGTGCGGATCGTAGGCATTGATTGCCTTATAGATCGTCATCAGGTCCGAACGAACGTCCATCGGTTGCAAAGCCTCACCGGGAGTACGGTCCGCTCGTCGAGCGATCACGCCTGCGAGCAAATCTGTCTGATGCTGCAACCTGTCTTTGCCGTCACGGAGATAGTAGTCGATGACCATAGGATTCTGGGCCGCGAACAGATCAAGGCGGTTCAGGCCAACCCAACGGCACGGGAAATCGACATCGGCCGTCATCTCGTCGAACCATGCCTCATTCGCCGGGGTGGGATCGAGTGGCAGCACAAGGGACCACGACGAGATCTCCCACTGCTCGGCCTCAGCAGTCTTCAGCAATTCCTCGAACGACGCCCTGATCTTCCGCTTCTGCGAGTTGGTCAAGTTCGAGGCGAATTTTTTGACTTGGTACACGTCGCGTAGCACGCGATCGTCCGACAGTGGAACGAAGACATCCACGCCGCCGTCGCCTCGGCCCGGCCGAAGCCGCCACGCATTCGGGTACTCAGTGCATAACAGCATGGCGACGACTGCTTCAACGTCTTCGCCACTCTGTCGGGTCCACTCGACTCGCGCCATCACTACATCTTCCCAGCCCGCCCGATCCTGGCACTGCTGCGACGCGTACGGACGCGTGAGTTTCAAGGACAACTGCCCCGTAGTCGCGTGCCAGTCGGATCGCCCCGGCTGCCTAACCGTTCTACGACTGGCGGACAACTCGTCCTACCTCAACACGACTCGTTACCAGTTGAATGATGCTGGGGGAGATTAGTTCTCGTGATCAAGTGTAAATGATCGCCGAGAATGGCGAAATGTCACCGACTTGGCGAAATTGCCGGCTGTTTTGTCGTCGTTTGACAAGAACTTGGGGCCTGACTGAGCTTCGATTGCGATGTGCTTAATACAGCTCTTTGTGTGCTTGGCGTGAGATGTGCTGTCCGCGTGCGTGTTCGGAGGTTACTACGCTCAGATGCGGGTCTGAGGTGCTACCCGACTCTAGGGCTCCGAAACGTCACAGTGACGTAACTAGCTCTGCCCGTTGTGTTGTGACGCGGGATGAGCGAACTACTCGCCAGATATTGGTCTTGCTGGTTCAGCGCGCTCTTTGGATGGGTGAGCGATTGCGGGATAGCGAACGAGCACCCATTCTAGGTGGCTCAGCTGATGTCGAGCGCTCGGTGTTCGGCCATCTCCGCACCCTGGTCCCAGGTAAGACTGCCGCGCAATGACGCGGGCAGGTCTCGGAATGCTGTGATCAGAGAGTCGCGCACGGCTTCTGCGGTTCGGTTCCGTCCGAGATGTCCCAGCATCACGAAGCGAGTGGACCTCTCGACCACCGTCGCCATCGCAGAGCCGCCCAGCGCCCCGATGATCAGATCCCCCTCCCAGTGCCCTGGGATCCTCCGTGTTTCGACCTCGGTTGGGCGGTTGCTGATGGCGTTCACCGGTTCGACGAAACGTGGACGTCGAGCGTCTGGCTGTCTGTGTGGTTTCCGGGTGCATCCTGGCCGACGCCGACCTGATGGCCGCCGTCACCGCCACTGCACCCCGGGTCTGCCCCGTCGAGCGTGCCGATTCCGACACCGCCGTCATCCTGCACACCTCCGGAACCACCGGCAAGCCCAAGGGCGCTGAGCTGACCTACGCCGGTCTGCGCCGCAACGCACAGATCTCGATGGACAACCTGGCGAGGGGCACCCATAAGGACGTCATCATCGGCTGCCTGCCGCTGTTCCACGTGTTCGGCCTCACCTGTGGGCTCAACGGCGCGGTGTACGCCCAGGCCACTCTCGTCCTCATCCCCCGTTTCGACCCGGTCGTCGTGCTCGACGCCATCGCCGCGGAGAAGGTGACGGTGTTCGAGGGTGTTCCGACGATGTACTCGGCGCTGGTCGCTGCGCGGCGGCCCACCGACGACACCAGCTCGCTGCGCGTCTGTGTGTCCGGGGGCGAAGCCCTGCCCGCCCAGGTCATCACTGACTTCGAAGACGCCTTCGACGCGGTCATCCTCGAGGGCTACGGCCTGTCCGAGACCTCGCCGGTCGCCTGCTTCATCCGTCCCGACAAGCCCCGCAAGGTCGTGATCCGTCAGGTGCACGCCGGCTGCACGAAGGGCTACCTGCATCAGTTGATGGCCGGCTGGGTGTGGACCTCGATCCACGCGCTGCCGGCGATCCGCCAGCGGACCCTGGTCATCTCGGGCACCGACGATCCGATCATCCCAATGATCAACGCACACATCCTCAGTCGTTTGATACCGCGTGCAACACTGCACGCACACGGCGGCGGCCACATCGACCTGGTTCTCAACGCCGCGGTATTCGGCCCAGTGGTCGACGAGTTCCTCGGCACACCCCGAACTGCCCGACGGCGCTGGCGGCGCACCATCGACGTTGAGCTGACGCCGGGAGACTGACGGATCACCCACGTGGGTCAGGAACGCACATCAGGGTGCTCGATCTCGTTGACCAGGTCTGCCTGTCGATCACGTACGACGAGGGCTACCTCGACGAAGCGGGTAACCAGTGAAGTGGCGCGCTGTGTCCAGGCCAGCGCGACCACCGACCCCGGAGCGTCGCTGATCGGCAGGTGCTTGATCCCCGGAAATGGAAGGTAGCGCGCGGCCGCGGCGGCGGTGATCGCGATCGCTCCCCCAGTCCCGACGGTCTGCACCTCCTCGGTTACCGTGCCGACGGGTACGACAACAGCTGGTGAGTCGGGCGCCCGAAACGCGGCCAGAGTCCAAAACTCTCTGCGGGCCGGATCCTCGAGTTCGCTCAGGGTTACCGGGTCGTCGAGGAGTTCGTCGGCGCGGACCGACTGACGTCCAGCGAGCCGGTGACCCGTCGATACGAGCGCAACGAGCGGCTCGGTGAACAGCGGCTCCGTATACAAGTCGGGCGTGGACACCGGGAGCCGGATGATCGACACGTCTGCGAACCCACTGATCAGTCCGGCGTCCGGATCGGCCAGCGAGTATTCGCGGGTCTCCAACTCGACGTCGGGAAACTGGGACCGGAACTCGCTCAGTATCGGCTCGGTGAGTTCGAGAGCGGCGCCGACGGTGTAGCCCAGATGTAGGGTGCCCGAGATCGCGCGTTCCCTGCGCAACGCCTCCGCCGAGGCGCGGTCGAGCGCAGCGAGGGCGGCGACGGCACCATCGCGAAATGCCACGCCTGCCGGAGTGAGTTCGACCTTGCGGGTCGTGCGGGTGAACAAGGTGGCGCCGACCTCGTCCTCGACCTCGCGGATCAACCGGCTCAGGGCTTGTTGGGCGAGAAAGAGCTGCGCCGCCGCGCGGCTGAAGTTCAGTTCCTCAGCGAGGACGACGAACGCGCGAAGTTTGCGAGTGTGCAGGTCCACGATGCAGGGATCATAAGACACACTCTCGAGCGGGGTCATCACAATGCCTTTCCCTCGCCGCCTTTCCCTCGACTCGGAATGTGGGCACAAGCGGTGGGTTCGATCGGGTCCACCCGTCGTCACCTGGCGGGCAGCCCGCGATTGAGCAGCGCCAGAAGGCGGGTGAGCAGGCGTGTGCGGGTGGCGTTGTAGGGGTGCATGTGAAGGTCTCGATGCCCATGGATGCGTGAGACGAGCAGGGACTGTTGCCGGCAGTATTTGCGGATTCCGCCGGCGCCGTGCCGGTAGCCGACGCCGGAACCTGGTGCGCCGCCACCCATCGGGAGTTCCAGGGCGGTGTAGTTCACGAGCGCGTCGTTGACCGTGACGGACCCGGCCTTGATCTGTCTCGCGATGGCCTCACCGCGTTTGGCATCGCGGGTGAAGACCGAGGCGCACAGTCCGTACTCGGAGTCGTTGGCCAGTCGGATGGCCTCGTCTGCGTCGGTGACCTCCATGATCGGCAGCGTCGGACCAAACGTCTCCTCGCGCATGCAGGCCATGTCGTGGTCGACGTCGACGAGAATCGTGGGTTCGAACCAATGCCCCGGGCCGCGTCCACGGTGCCCGCCGACCAGTACCCGAGCGCCGCGTTGGCGGGCGTCCTCGACGTGCCGTTCGACGATCTCGACCTGTGGTGGGAAGGTCATCGAGCCGACGTCGACGCTGCCCGGGCCGTTGGGCACGCCGTGGCGCAGGCCCCGGGTCTTGGCCGTCACTCTGTCGACGAAGTCGTCGTAGACCGACGCCTCGACGTAGCAGCGTTCGATGGAGGCACAGGTCTGGCCGCAGTTGAACATCGCGTAGTACACCGCGTGATTGGCTGCGCGTTCGAGATCGGCGTCGGCGAGAACGATCATCGGATCCTTCCCACCGAGTTCGAGGGATGCGGGGATGAGACGTTCGGCCGCGCGGGTCCCCACCGTGCGGCCGGTCGCAGTGGAGCCGGTGAACATGATCATGTCGACGTTGTCGAGGACTGCGGCGCCGGTCGCGCCCCGTCCGGTCGCCACGAGGAACACATCCTCGGGCAAACCGCAGGCGGCCAGTCCTTCGGCCATCAGCAGTGAGGTCATCGGCGTGTACTCCGACGGTTTGAGGATGACGCTGTTGCCGGCGGCGAGCGCGGGGATGCAATCGCCGAAGGAGTTGACCAGCGGATAGTTCCATGGACCGATGACGCCGACGACCCCGATGGGCCGGTATCGCAGCGTCAGGCACTTGCCCTTGACGAACAGCGCGGACGACTTGATCTTTTCGTCGGCGAGATACTTGGGTGCGTTCTTCGCCCAGAACCCGAAAGCTTGTGCACCGTAAGCAAGTTCGGCGATTTGGGCATCCTCGTAGGCTTTGCCGGTCTCGTTGCTGATCGTGGTGATCACGCGGTCTGCGTTGTCCATCAGCCATCGCTGCATGCGTCGTAGGACGTGGGCTCGGCCGCGGTACCCGAGCGCCTCCCATCCGGGCTGGGCGGCGCGGGCGCGTCGTGCCAACTCGGTGACCTCATCGGGCGTCAGGTCGGGAATGTGGCCGATGATCTCGCCGGTGGCGGGGTTCTCAACGGCGATCATCTCGCTGTTGGGGAGGCTGTTACGAGGTGCGTGGGCGGTGGTCGCCATGGCGTACCTTTCTCGAATTGATGCGGCGCGTCGGCAGCGTGATTGCGGGATATGCGGGTGAGGTCGGGAGTGACTTCGATGGGCGGCGTCGCTAGAGGAAGGCCTTTCCCTCACCCCGGTAGGTGGGCACCGTGGCGATCACCTGATCTCCGTCGACGAGGTGCAATTCGTTGACGCGCTCGCACAGTTCGCCGGCCTTGGCGTGTCGGAACCACACCCGATCACCAATCGACAGCGCGGCTGCGCCGGGGCCGTGCAGCGGTGTCTGCGCTTCACCGGCTCCCTCGAGTTCAATCAAGGACAATCCCCGCGGCCACGACGGCGTGGGTAACCGATCGGATCCCGCCGCGCCGCTGGCGACCCATCCACCCCCGAGAACCGTGGCGTAGTCCGGTGTCGGTTTGCGCACGACCGACATCACGTAGAACGCGGCCGGTTGCGGACGAAAGCCGCGATAGGTGTCGAACAACGTCGGACAGTACAGGCCGGATCCTGCGGCGACCTCGGTGACGGCCGGCTCGGACGCGGTCAGTTCGATGCTGCCGGTCCCGCCGCCGTTGACGAACTCCAGATCGGCAACCTCACTGACGGCGGCGACCGCTGCCGCGCGACGCTCGCGCAACTCCGACCCCGACACCATCTGCATGCCGCGGATCTGGAGTCGGTGCAGTATCGAGCCGACGTTGTCGCCGACGCCCGCGATCTGCCCTTCATACGCCATCACGCCGACGAGTCGGAACCGTGGCCGATCGACGATCGAGCGGGCCAGCGCGACCGCGTCCTGTGGTGAGTGGACCGGTGAGCGGCGCACGCCCAGATGGACGCGTCCACCCAGCAATCGCAGCGACGCGTCGAGGTCGATGCACACTCGGATCGGTGGTCCGTCGGGGGTGACGCTTTCGATCAGGTCGAGCTGGTCGACGTCGTCGATCATCAGCGTCACCCGGGAAAGCAGCTCGGCGTCGGTGGCGAGTTGTCGCAGCGCCGTGACGTCGGCGGTCGGGTAACCGACCACCACGTCCTGCACGTCGGACGCCAACCACAGCGCCTCGGCGAGCGTCAGGGCCAGGACACCACGGAAGCCGGGGCGTTGGAGTACCGCGTGCGTGATCGGTCGACAGCGCACCGACTTCGACGCCAGCCGAACCGGTTTGCCGATCGCACGCGAAACCAGGGAGTCCGCGTTGGCCCTCAACGCCCCCACATCGACCACCGCGAACGGTGGCTCAAGGTCGGCAGTGGCGCGTGCGAGCCGGCCGTAACCCACACCCGAGCGGGCCGTGACCGACCCCAGATCCAACGTTGTCATGAGTGTCCTTCTGTTGAAATCGATGGCAGTGCGTCGACATCGGAGCGCAAACTACGCAGCAGCGGAATCGCGGCGAGCACGACCGCGGCCATGAGGAGGAAGGCGGACGCGGGATGGTTGACGAGTGCGCCGACGACGCCCGCCACAATGAGACCTCCGAGATTTCCGGAGAGCCAGATGAGGCCTGCGGCCGCGCCTTCGCTGGAGCTGACTCGGCGTTCGGACAGTTCGAGGACGATCGGTAGCGCAGGCAGGAGCAGGAACCCGAAGAGGGTGAACACCAAGACCGCGAGGGCGAATCCGGGCGCAATGGCCAAGGCGAGGCAGGACGCTGCCGTGACGGCCACCGCGACAAGGATGATCCAGAGTTCGCGGCGGCGCTTGGTGGCCCACACCGGAATCAGCGCCGACCCGACCACGCCGGCGATGACGTTGGCGATCAACACGATTCCCGCTTGATCCGCCGACACGCCCGCCGGTGCCAGCAGTGCCTCGGTCCATGTGGTCAGGGAAACAAACGCGCCGAATGGCACGAAGACGAGTGCGCACAGTCTGCGGATGAAGGGGTCTCGCCACGTCTCTCGGAACGCGGCGAACCCGGAGCTTTCGGCCGACCGGTGATACTGCGCCGGTACCCGCAGGGCGGCGACGAGGGCCACCGCCGACGCCACCGCGATGGCGGCCTGGGTGACCAGCAGGGTGTGAATGTCCATCACGCTGCCCATCAGGAATGCAGCAACCATGCCGGCAAACGTGCCGGCGGACCCGGCCGCGATGCCCCTTGGCCGGTCCGGTTCAGCCAGATAGCTGCCCGCGACACGGGTGATCGCGTTGAGGACCAACGGCTGCGCGACGGCGACGAGTAACTGCCCGGCCAGGACCACTGAATACTGATCGCCGACAAGCCGAATCAGTCCACCCGCGGCGGTCAGTACGGCGCCCAGGGTCAGCGCTACTCGAAACCATCGGTCGAGCGCTATTCCCGCGGGGATGGCCAACACGACGTAGAGCAGCGGAAACACGTTCGCCAGCCACCCGATCGCGCCGGTCGAGACCCCGTAGTGCTCGGCGGCATCGGTCGTGATGGGCGCGAAGGTCAACCACAGCAACTGCGTCGACGCCGCCACCAGTGCGTACGCGGCGACCGCTCCCCATCGGTTGCTCATCAGGCGCCGAAGATTCGGCGGATGTGATCGTTGGCGAAAACTCCATCCGGGTCGTAGGCACGCCGCACGGTTTGGAACGTTTCCCACTCCGGGTACACATCGGCCAGTGCCGCGGCGTCGAGGGAGTGCCGCTTACCCCAGTGTGGCCGGCCGCCAAGGTCGGTCGCGATGCGCTGAACTGCCTCGAAGTACGGCCTCCACGGCATGCCCTCGTACATATGAACCGCTATGTAGGCCGTCTCGCGACCGTACGACGGGCTGAGCAGCGATGCCTCGTCCGCGGCCACGAACCGCACTTCCAGAGGGAAGTTGACCGCAAATCCCTGTCGGTCGATCTCGCTTTGGATCGCACGGAAGACCTCGCCACACGCCGCCCGCGGCACAGCCCATTCCGACTCGGTGAACCGCGCCGCCGTCCGCGGGCTGGAGAACACCTGGTGGCTGACGTCGACCCGGCTGCTCGACGATGCGATAGCGGTCAGAGTCCGGTTCAAGCGCGGAATCTGATTGGGCCACCGTCGGCCCACCTTGCTCACGGCATCCAGGGCATGGTTTTCCACGACGATGTCGCGGATGTATTCCGCAGCGCGGCTCGGCGGGTTCGCCGGCTCATCGGAGCGGTTGAGCGACTTGGCCAACACGTCGCGTGCGTGCGGAAAAGCGAAGAACCCGAAGTGGTCGTTGCTGTCCGCAAGCTCGTCGAGTTCGGCGAGCGCGCGGGTCAGTGGAATCTTCTCGCGCCGCTCGTGCAACCGGAACGAAGGCACGGTTCGCAGCGTGTAGGCGGTGATGACCCCGAGCGCGCCGACACTGACCCGGGCTGCGCGCAACTCGTCGCCGGTGCTCAGTTCCACGACGGACCCGTCGGCCTTCACGAGCTCGATCGACTCGACCGTCGTGGCCAGGTTGCCGAGTTTGCGGCCCGTCCCGTGCGTCGCGGTCGAGATCGCGCCGGCAGCGCTCTGGACGTTGATGTCGCCGAGGTTGGGCATTGCCAGCCCGTGCGCGTCGAGCAATCTGTTGAGCTCGTGGAGTCGAGTGCCCGCCCCGATCCGGACCAACCCGGTCGTCGGATCCGCGTGGTGGAGTCCGGAAAGATTGTCGAGCGAGAGGAGCGTGCCGTCGGTCAACACATTGCCGCCGAAGGAGTGTCCGGCACCGACGGCCCGTACTGTGTGGCCGCGGTTCGCTGCCTCGGTAACAAGACGAGACACCTCATCCACTGTCGCAGGTCGCGCAAACTTCGCGGGAGTACAGGTCTGGTCGCCTGCATAGTTTGTCCACATGCACATAGCGTCGCGTCTACCGAGCGCGTTGTGAAACACAACTATGGCGACCGACTCACAGCAATTGTGTTGTTAGTGCTCCGGCTCACACGAGCCGTTGTTCGGTGAAGAGACAAATTTTGGTTGGTGTGTGTAGGGTGTCCTCTCACAACCGAATACGTCGACGACGCGCGGTGGGAGAACCCCTTAACTGGGGCGCCGTAGGAGCAACATCCTCCCCAGGAATCTCTCAGGCTCATGTACCACCGCGTCGAGGCAACTCTGGAGAATAGCTCCGGTCATCGCTGACCGGTCTTACCGAAGGTGAACCGCCGGAACGCTTTTCGCGTGGGTCCGGCTCAAACTCTCAGGTGTCGAGGACAGAGCGGGGAGGCACATCCACCTCAACGTGCCCGTTTACCCACGGGTGCCCCTGTTCCTGGAGTTGCCTTGTGTCATCACCTATGTCGTTTCCGGCGCCGGCCGCCGACAACCCCGACTTTGTTTCCCGTCATGTCGGACCCAACGACTCGTCGATCGCGCGGATGCTCGATGTGCTGGGCTATGACAGCCTCGATGAGTTGATTGACGCCGCGGTTCCGGAGCAAATCCGTACCCACACCCCGCTGCAGGTGCCGGCGGCCCGATCCGAGGCCGAGGTGCTCACCGCACTACGAGAGTTGGCCGCGCACAACACACCTCGCGTGCAGATGATCGGGGCCGGCTACCACGACACAATCACGCCAGCGGTGCTGCGCCGCAACATGCTCGAGTCGCCGGCCTGGTACACCGCCTACACGCCCTACCAGCCGGAGATCTCGCAAGGTCGTCTCGAAGCGTTGCTGACCTTCCAGACCGTCATCGAGGATCTCACCACACTACCGCTGGCGGGAGCCTCACTGCTCGACGAGGCCACCGCCGTCGTGGAAGCGGTCCTGTTGATGCGGCGGGCGAACAAGACTTCGCCGAGCTCCCGGGTGGTCGTCGACTCCGATTGTCTCCCACAGACACTCGCGGTCTTGATCGGACGTGCCGCGGCGGTCGGTATCGAAATCACGGTCGCCGATCTCAGTGTCGGATTGCCCGCAGGTGACCTGTTCGGCGTCGTGGTGCAGGCACCGGGCGCGAGTGGTGCGGTGCGTGACAACACCGCCCTGATCGCCGAGTCGCATCAGCGTGGTGCGCTGGTGGCGGTCGCCGCGGATCTGCTGTCGCTGACTCTGCTCACCCCGCCGGGTGAGCAGGGCGCCGACATCGCGATCGGGTCCGCGCAGCGCTTTGGTGTGCCCCTGTTCTTCGGCGGCCCGCACGCCGCCTACATCGCGGTGCGGTCCGGACTGGAACGGATGTTGCCCGGCCGGCTGGTCGGGGTGTCGGTCGATACGGCCGGCCGACCCGCCTATCGCCTGGCACTGCAGACCCGCGAACAGCACATCCGTCGCGACAAGGCGACCAGCAACATCTGCACCGCTCAGGCCCTGCTGGCCAACGTCGCCGCCATGTATGCGGTCTATCACGGTCCAGAAGGGTTGCGTGCCATCGCCTCCCGCGTCCACAGTCACGCTCGGACGCTGGCCGCCGGGCTGCGGGTGGCCGGTCATCGGGTGCTCCACGAGGAGTTCTTCGACACCGTCACCGTCGTGGTGCCTGGCCGCGCCGACACTCTGGTGACCGCGGCCGAGCAGGCCGGCATCAATCTGCGGCGTGTCGACGACGATCAGCTGGCGATCGCCTGCGACGAGGTCACCACCGACACCATCATCGACACCGTGCTGGCGGTGTTCGGCGCCCACCGCCCCCGGACCACCGCTGTCGACAGCCTTCCAGCGACTGTGGTGCGTACGTCGATGTTCCTGCAGCATCCGGTGTTTCACGAACACCGCTCCGAGACGGCAATGCTGCGTTACCTGCGGTTGCTCTCGGACAAGGACCTCGCGCTCGACCGCACCATGATCCCGCTCGGGTCGTGCACGATGAAGCTCAACTCGGCCGTGGAGATGGAGCCGATCAGCTACCCCAGCTTTGCCGGCATCCATCCGTTCGCGCCCGAGCATCAGACCGTCGGCTACCGCCGGCTGGTCGCCGACCTCGAGCGGTGGCTGGCCGACATCACCGGCTACGACCGGGTTTCGTTGCAGCCCAACGCCGGATCTCAGGGAGAGCTCGCCGGTTTGCTGGCCATCCGCAGCTTCCACGTCGCTCACGGGGATACCCGACGCGACGTGTGTCTGATACCGCAGTCCGCGCATGGCACCAACGCCGCGTCGGCCGTGCTGGCCGGGTTGCGGGTCGTGGTGGTGGCCACCGCCGACAACGGCAACATCGATCTGGACGATCTGCGCACCAAGATCGCCGCTCATACGGGTCAGATCGCGGCGATCATGCTCACCTATCCGTCGACCCACGGCGTGTACGAAACCGATGTCCGCACCGTCTGCGGCCTCGTCCACGATGCTGGTGGCCAGGTCTATGTCGATGGCGCCAACCTCAACGCGCTGGTCGGGCTGGCCCGGCCCGGTGAGTTCGGCGGCGACGTCAGCCACCTGAACCTGCACAAGACCTTCTGCATCCCCCACGGCGGTGGGGGTCCCGGCGTCGGTCCGGTGGCCGTGCGTGCGCACCTCGCACCGTATCTGCCTGGCGATCCGGCCGCCGGAGAGATCACCGCGAGTCCAGTATCGGCGGCGAACTACGGGTCCGCCGGCATCCTGCCGATCACCTGGGCCTATCTGGCGCTGATGGGCCCCGACGGACTCACCCACGCCACCAAGACCGCGGTCCTGGCGGCCAACTACCTCGCCCACGCACTCGCCCTGCACTATCCGGTGCTCTACACCGGCACTGGGGGGCTCGTCGCGCACGAATGCATCCTCGATCTGCGCGAGCTCACCGCAGCCACCGGTGTCACCGCCGAGGACGTCGCCAAACGTCTCATCGACTACGGATTCCACGCCCCCACACTGTCGTTCCCGGTCAACGGCACCCTCATGGTTGAACCCACCGAATCGGAGAACCTCGCCGAACTCGACCGGTTCATCGAGGCGATGATCGCCATCCGCGGCGAGATCGACCTGGTGGCCGACGGGATCTGGCCGGTCGAGCGCAGCCCCTTGCGGCAGGCACCACACACCGCCGAGCAGGTCACCGCCGACCAGTGGGATCTCCCCTACCCCCGACACACGGCCGCCTATCCCACCGCCGCGGTGCGCACCGCCAAGTACTGGCCGCCAGTCGGCCGCATCGACGGGGTACGCGGCGACCGCAAGCTGGTGTGCTCGTGCCCACCACCGGAAGCATTCGCCACCCCCAGCACATCACTTATCCATGCCCAGGAGGCCACCCGATGACCATCACGACTACCCCGGTCTCACCGTTGCTCGGCGAACACCATTCCCTCGGAGCGCATTTCACTGATTTCGCGGGCTGGCAGATGCCTCTCAAATATGTCGGTGACCTCGCCGAGCACCACGCGGTGCGCACCGCGGCCGGACTTTTCGACCTCTCGCACATGGGCGAGATCGCCATCGAGGGTCCCGACGCGGCCGCGGTGCTCGACTACGCGCTCGTCGGCCAGCTCTCTACCACCGCATCCGGACGCGCCAAGTACTCGTTGATCTGCACCGCTGACGGCGGTGTCATCGACGACCTGGTCGTCTACCGACTGGCCGACGACCGGTTCCTGGTGGTCGCTAACGCCGCCAACACCCGTCGCGTCTGCGCCGAATTCGATTCCCGGGCCGAAGGTTTCGACGTGGCGGTGAACGATCAGTCGGCCGAGACCGCACTGATCGCCGTGCAGGGTCCCCAGGCGCAGGCCATCGTGGCCGCCCTGGTAGCCGGCCCGGACCGCGCTGCGGTGGCCGAACTCAAGTACTACGCCGCCGCATCCGCGGTGGTCGCCGAGATCGACGTACTGCTCGCCCGCACCGGCTACACCGGCGAAGACGGGTTCGAACTCTATGTCCCCAACGAGCACGCCGTCCCCCTCTGGCAGGCGTTGCTCACCGAAACCCGCACGTGCGGCGGCACTCCCGCCGGTCTGGCCTGCCGCGACACCCTGCGCCTGGAAGCCGGGATGGCGCTCTACGGGCACGAACTGACGTTGCATACCAACCCGTATGAAGCGGGGCTGGGCAAGGTCGTGCGCCTCGACACCAGCTTCGTTGGTCGCGATGCACTGGCCGCCCTCGCCGACCAACCGCCCACCCGCACCCTGGTCGGCCTCGTCGGGACCGGTCGCCGCGCCGCCCGCGCCGACTACCCGGTCCTCGACACGTCGGGCCAGGAGATCGGCACCGTCACCTCCGGCGCCCTCTCGCCGACTCTGGGCTACCCGATCGCCATGGCTTACGTGGACCTCGCCCACGCCCACCCCGGCACCGAGGTGTCCGTCGACATCCGCGGCAAAGCCGAAACCTACACCGTCACACCACGTCAGTTCTATCACCGCTCCGCTACCTCCTAGCTCCACTTCTCTTGGCTCCACCTCTCTTCCGCTGAAAGGCTTCACCATGTCTGCTGGACTTCCCACCGACCGCAGCTACACCGACGAACACGAATGGCTGCTCGTCTCCCCAGGCACACCGCTGCCCACCGATGAACCGGTCCGGATCGGAATCACCGGTCTGGCCGCCGACAACCTCGGCGACCTCGTCTTCGTCGAACTCCCCGAGGTCGGGTCCACGGTGACCGCTGGCGAGACCTGCGGCGAAGTCGAATCCACCAAAACCGTGTCCGAGTTGTATTCACCGGTCACTGGCACGGTCTCGATCGTCAACACCGCTGCCGTCGACGATCCGAGCATCATCACCAGCGACCCCTACGAGGGTGGCTGGCTGTTCGCGGTGCTGGCCACCGACGCCGGTGAGTTGCTCAGTGCCGCCGAGTATGCCGAGAAGAACGGTGTCGAGGCATGAGCGTCCTGGACCGCACCCTTGATGACTTCGACCCCGATGTCGCCGCGCTGATCGGCAAGGAACTCGAGCGGCAACGCGGTGGGCTCGAGATGATCGCGTCGGAAAACCATGCGCCGCTGTCGGTGATGCAGGCCCAGGGCTCCGTGCTGACCAACAAGTACGCCGAGGGCTACCCGGGGCGCCGCTACTACGGCGGCTGCCAACATGTCGATGTCATCGAGCAGATCGCGATCGACCGGGTCAAGGCTTTGTTCGGCGCCGAGTTCGCCAACGTGCAACCCCACTCCGGTGCCACCGCCAACGCCGCAGTGATGCACGCCCTGATCACTCCCGGCGACACCATCCTGGGACTGTCCCTCGACGCCGGCGGCCACCTCACCCACGGAATGCGCATCAACTTCTCCGGCAAGCTGTATGCCGTTGCCGGCTACGGTGTTTCCGAATCCGACCACCTCATCGACATGGATGCCGTCGCCGCGGCCGCCCGCGAGCACCAGCCCAAGCTGATCATCGCCGGCTGGTCGGCCTACCCGCGACAGCTCGACTTCGCCCGATTCCGGGAGATCGCCGACGAGGTCGGGGCCTACCTGATGGTTGACATGGCCCACTTCGCCGGACTCGTGGCCACCGGTCTGCACCCGTCGCCGGTGCCGCACGCGCATGTGGTCACCTCCACCACCCACAAAACACTCGGCGGTCCGCGCGGCGGCATCATCCTGTCCAACGATGCGGCCATCGCGAGGAAGATCAACTCGGCGGTGTTCCCCGGCCAGCAGGGCGGACCGCTCGAGCATGTCATCGCCGCCAAGGCCACCGCTTTCAAAATGGCCGCCGAACCGGAGTTCACCGAGCGTCAGCGGCGGTGCCTGGCCGGGGCACAGGCGGTCGCGCACCGCCTGAGCCGACCTGACGTCAGCGACGCGGGTATCAGCGTGCTCACCGGCGGCACCGACGTGCATCTCGTGCTGGTTGATCTGCGTCAGGCCGCCATCGACGGCCAGCAGGCCGAGGATCGGCTCGAGGCGATCGGAATCACCGTCAACCGCAATGCTGTTCCCTTCGACCCACGCCCACCGATGATCACCTCCGGTCTGCGGATCGGTACCCCGGCCCTGGCCACCCGCGGCTTCGATGTCGCCGACTTCGAGCGCGTCGCTGACCTCATCGCCCGCGCTCTGACCGCCGTCGAGGGTGCCGAGGGTGCCGACGTCATCGATCTGGCCGCGCAGGTCCGTGCGCTCGCTGAGGCCCACCCGCTCTATCCCGGCGTGGGCACACCATGACCGTCAGCGTGTTCGACCTGTTCACCGTCGGCATCGGACCATCGAGTTCACACACCGTCGGGCCGATGCGCGCGGCCGCCGACTTCGCCGCCACCCTCGACCGCCGCGGCCTGCTCACCGACCTGACCGGGCTGCGCGTCGACCTCTACGGGTCGCTGGCGGCCACCGGCTCCGGGCACGGCACCATGGCCGCCATCCTCCTCGGTCTCGAAGGCCACCGACCCGACACCATCGACCCCGAAGACATGGACCAGCGGCTTGCGGTGGTCCGGGCCAGTGGCCACATCACCGTGGCCGGCGTCGTGGGCGTCGCGCTCACCGAAGACGACATGCACCTGCACCCGGCTATCATCCTCGACCGGCACCCCAACGCCATGACCGTGACCGCGCATGCCGCAGCCGGACGCGAGATCTGTTCGCGCACCTTCTATTCCGTCGGCGGCGGATTTGTCGTCACCGACGACGAAACAGATACGGCCACAAGCGAATCCGAGGCCGATCATCCTTTGGCGTTCGACTCCGGGCAGGACCTGCTCCTACTCACCGAGCGTTACGGCATCCCGATCAGCGCGGTGATGCTGGCCACCGAACAACCACGCCACACCGAGGCACAAGTACGCGCCCGCCTGCTCCACATCCGCGACGTCATGCAGGCCTGTCAGCAACGAGGCATGACCCGCCACGGCACCCTGCCCGGCGGACTCGGCGTGCAACGCCGCGCCCACGATTGGTACACCCGACTGTCCGCCGAAGACCCCCACCGGGATCCGGCGTTCGCCGAGGACTGGGTCAACCTCGTCGCCCTGGCGGTCAACGAAGAAAACGCCGCCGGCGGTCGCATCGTCACCGCCCCCACCAACGGCGCAGCCGGCATCATCCCCGCCGTCCTGCACTACGCCCACCACTACACTCCCGCCGGCCGCACCGATCCCGACGACGTCGCCGTCCGATTCCTGCTCACTGCCGGCGCGATCGGTTCCCTGTACAAGCAGCGTGCCTCGATCTCCGGCGCCGAAGTCGGGTGTCAGGGCGAGGTCGGCAGCGCCGCCTCCATGGCCGCTGCCGGACTGGCCGAAATCCTCGGTGGCACAACCGAACAGGTCGAGAACGCCGCCGAGATCGCGATGGAACACAGCCTCGGTCTGACCTGTGACCCCATCGGCGGGCTCGTGCAGATCCCCTGTATCGAACGCAACGCCATCTCCGCGGGCAAAGCCATCAACGCCGCCCGCATGGCGTTGCGCGGGGACGGTAGCCACCGCGTCAGCCTCGACCAGGTGATCGACACCATGCGCGCCACCGGCCACGACATGAACGCCAAATACAAAGAGACCTCCACCGGAGGGCTCGCCGTCACCGTGCCGGTCAACGTGGTCGAATGCTGACCGCCGACGCCACCCGATGCTCATCCCCAATTCGTCTGCCGCATCAGGAGATCCACCCATGACCACCGCCGCCGAGGGCCGGCGTCTGCTACGCCTGGAAGTCCGCAACAGCTCCTCACCCATCGAACGTAAACCCCCGTGGATGAAGATCAAAGTCCGCACCGGCCCCGAGAACCAGACGCTGACCCGTCTCGTCGAGCGCGAGGACCGGCACACCGTGTGCCAGGAGGCGGGCTGCCCCAACATCTTCGAATGCTGGGAAGACCGCGAAGCCACCTTCCTCATCGGCGGAGATCAATGCACCCGACACTGCGACTTCTGCCAGATCGACACCGGCAAGCCCACGGCACTCGACCGTCACGAACCACGCCGCGTGGCCGAATCCGTGCAGACCATAGGACTGCGCTACGCCACCATCACCGGCGTCGCACGCGACGACCTACCCGACGGCGGAGCGTGGTTGTACGCCGAAACGGTCCGCCAGATCCATCAGCGCTGCCCGGGCACCGGCGTCGAACTGTTGATCCCTGATTTCACGGCCACCCCGGAGCGACTCGCGGAGGTCTTCGACAGCAAGCCAGAAGTGTTGGCCCACAACCTCGAAACCGTTCCTCGGTTGTTCCGCCGCATCCGCCCCGGCTTCACCTATGAGCGCTCCCTCGAGGTGATCACCCGTGCCCGCGACTCCGGCCTCATCACCAAATCCAACCTCATCCTCGGGCTCGGCGAAACCACCGACGAGGTGATCTCCTCGATGCGAGACCTGCACAACGCCGGCTGCCAACTCCTCACCATCACCCAGTATCTGCGGCCCTCACTGCTCCACCACCCCGTCGACCGCTGGGCCACCCCCGATGAGTTCGACTCACTCGCCGACACCGCCCGCGACATCGGGTTCATTGGTGTCATGTCCGGTCCTCTCGTCCGATCGTCTTACCGCGCCGGACAACTTTACGCGCAAGCCGTCGCGGCAGGTAAGAAGGACTAAATGCCCGACAACCTCTCTCACTATGTCTAGGATCACCGGTCATGCGACTGCTTTCAGAAACATATAAGCGTACATGCGAGCCGCGTCGGGTAATCGAGCAGTGAGAACACTGCGAGCGCTGTCGCTGCTCGAGATGACTCTTGCAGTCCTCGGGCTGATATGGCTGGCCTACTTAATAAACTTGGACACGCCGATCGGTCTCATTGTCGCGTGGGATCTGTTCGCGATGGCCTACCTGGCGACTGGCTGGGTCCGGCTCCGGAATGCAATTCCCCTGTTCCACGACGACGACATCCCGCAGATCTTCGGGCCTCGCTGGCACGCAAACGTTTTTGCCCTCATCGTCAGCTGCACTGGCCTGGCAGGTGGAGTGCTCATCGTTGTCCGACACAACGAGGACGACGGATTTAGCTTTGTCAAAGGAGCTGCCGCTCTGACAATCCTCCTGTCGTGGCTTCTATTACACGTGGCGTGCGCCCAAATCTACGCGAGAGCCAGCGGCGTTGACGGCGGCCTCGACTTCCCCGACTGCCCGGAACCCGGAATTGTCGAATACGTCTACTTCTCCGTCACCATAGGAACGTCGTTCGCAGTGTCCGATGTCACTATCACCTCAACCGCCATGCGCCGCCGAGTAATCACCCACAGCATCGTGAGCTTTTTCTTCAACGCGATCGTCATCGCGATCGCCATCGACTGGATCAAGTCCTAGCGGTGAAAGCTGGTCGAGATCCGGGCACGGCCTGGGTGGCAGGTCCCCGATAGTCGGTCCGGTCTGTTGTAGAGCCGTTCCTTCTTGTGGTTGATCAGTCGATCTCGCAGCCCACGGGATGGTGCCTGTGGGTGCATCCGGCAGCGTACTCGGCCGGGGTCTTGTAGCCCAGTGCCGAATGCCGGTGTCGGTGATTGTGGTCGTCTTTGAAGTCGCCGATGACCACGCGGGCCTCGAGCAGCGTGGGCCAACAGTTGCGATTCAAACACTCATCGCGCAACCGGTTGTTGAACGACTCGATGAACCCGTTGTTCCACGGCGTGCCGGGTGGAATGTAGGAAATCCCCACCGACCCAGCACAAAACGCTTGGAGGGCCTCTGAGATGAACTCAGGCCCGTTGTCCATGCGCAGCACCATCGGCGGGCCACCCCAGATCGCGAACACCTTCTTCAACTCCTCGATCAACCGCTCGGCGGTGATCGAGCGGTCCACGATGTTTGAGGTTCCCCAGTTTGAGTGGACACCCGAGATAGTGGGGCTGTGGGCCCTGCTGGAAGGATGTCACTATGTCGAGGACGCGTCGGTCGTTTACGCCT
>NZ_JARJDD010000119.1:0-440 GCF_029269935.1 Gordonia sp. N1V | reverse complement strand
ATGCATCATCAGATGTGGCGAGCAGGACACCCCATGGGTCGCGATCAGGTCGGCCAGGCTGATGGGGATCTGCGGGATCTCCGGAGCAGTCCGGGGTTCTCACCGCACCGTTACCACCCGCCGCGATGACAAAGCGCCCCGGTTCCCAGCGACCGCATCACCGACGACGGCCGGTTGGAGATCTCGGCGAACCTCGACATCGTCGCCGGGGAGAAAACCAGAACTCTGATGGAAACCTTGTCGGCGCCCAAGCCCCAGCCCGACGGGTCGCCGGATCCGCGGACACCCGAACACGATCACCACCGCCGCATGCGACGAGCCGGCCGCACCGGACGCCATCGCCTCGGCGAGTGCCGGATATTTGGGGGCGGCGACCTCGCCGGTAAAGGTGTGGAAGGTGGCGGTCGCTTTCAGTTGTTTCCACCGCCGCCACGGTTCCG
>NZ_JARJDD010000118.1:0-447 GCF_029269935.1 Gordonia sp. N1V | reverse complement strand
TGGTCGAGGAGCCCCGCGCGAGCGCAGCGAGCCGGAGCGTCTCGAGACCACCGCACACATCCGCTGAAACCCGAAACCAGCCCCGACACAATCGGTCTCGAGGCTCCTCGCCTAGCGGCTCGTCACACCTCGACCACCGGAAAAGGCGGGTCTCGAGGCTCCTCGCCTAGCGGCTCGTCACACCTCGACCACCGGAAAAGGCGCCCACCTACAAATACAACTTCCACCGCAGCGAACCACCGACCCCAAAAATCGCCGTTTTCAGCCCGATTCGGTGGAAACCATATTCCCCCGCTGTTGTTCGGATGTCGACCACATTGACGTTCACCGATCCGGATGCCGACGCTGCCGCAATCACGTCGATGTCGCGCGATGAGCTCACCGAGACCGGCCCGGACCTGCTCCGCGAGTCCCGCAAACATGAAGCGCGCGCGGTCCTGGCAGCCG
>NZ_JARJDD010000117.1:0-301 GCF_029269935.1 Gordonia sp. N1V | reverse complement strand
TGCTGGCGGGTGGGATCAGCCAGGGGTGTCGGTCGAATCCCATGATGATGTCCCACCCGTGGTGGTGCACATCGTCATGACAGCTGGTGCAGAGGAGGCAGCCGTTGTCGAGGTCGGTGGGACCACCATCGGCCCAGTGGTGCACATGGTAATGCCCCAGGGGGTGGCACGGTGTGGCCACCGTGTCCGGTCGGATCGGCCGGTGAGGCTTGGGGTCGGTCGGAGATCTGCGGGATGAGTGGTCCGGCGGCACGTACGGATTCGGGGTAGTGGATGGTTTTCGCTATCTCGGCGAGGGTGG
>NZ_JARJDD010000116.1:0-304 GCF_029269935.1 Gordonia sp. N1V | reverse complement strand
CATGCGTTCGATGTGGTTGTGGAGCTTGTTCTCTCGCCGGGTCTCGAGGCCCGGCGCCTGGGGCGCCGTTCACCTCGACCATCGAGGGAAGAGTCCCGGCCGTCGGAGTGATGAGTTCGCGGCTTCACTTTGCGGACGCGGCTGGTGCAGCGGTAAGTCAGAACACCCGGTCAAGCCCTACCTACATTCTCACCGTCTCGAGGCTCGCCGCACGCGGCTCGCACCTCGACCAGCGGGGGATGATCCCCGTCTCGACCATCGATCTGTGATGCTCCACCCTACCTGCCCGACGGCCGTCCCACTC
>NZ_JARJDD010000115.1:0-309 GCF_029269935.1 Gordonia sp. N1V | reverse complement strand
GCCGGGCCGGGTGCAGGGAATCAGGCTGTAGTGGAGGCGCTTCGGGTCAGGCTGCTACGTCGTCGAGTCGCATGGTGCGTCGGTGATACGACGGCACGGGTCGTCGTTTCGGGTCGATGCTGGCGGGTGGGATCAGCCAGGGGTGTCGGTCGACGTCAACATCTTTGACGTCGAGAGTTGTGGTGGTGTCGATCATGGGCCCCTCCCCCGGTGGCTGATCGGTGTGATGGATTCAGTGTACATCGCCAGTGTGTGGCTCTACTGACTATTGAGTGGGTCAATTTCTTTGCGGGAGAGCAGGACACGCGC
>NZ_JARJDD010000114.1:0-322 GCF_029269935.1 Gordonia sp. N1V | reverse complement strand
GCAGGGAATCAGGCTGTAGTAGAGGCGCTTCGGGTCAGGCTGCTGCGTCGTCGAGCCGCATGGTCCGCCGATAATAGGACGGAACCGGTCGGCGTTTCGGATCCACGCTGGCGGGTGGGATCAGCCAGGGGTGTCGGTCGAATCCCATGATGATGTCCCATGGGAAGGGCCCGTCCATCGGGTAGGGCGGCCACCGGGTGGGAAGGGCGTCAGCATCCGATCGTCAGGCGGGAAAGACGCGCGCATCCTTCGATGGCCTGCGTCATCCCCCGCTGGTCGAGGTGCGAGCCGCGTGCGGCGAGCCTCGAGACCGACTGCACCG
>NZ_JARJDD010000113.1:0-329 GCF_029269935.1 Gordonia sp. N1V | reverse complement strand
TACGGATTCGGGGTAGTGGATGGTTTTCGCTATCTCGGCGAGGGTGGTGGCGTAGCTGGGGTCGATGGGCCCGTATCCCTGCAACCGGGGGACGAGAATCCCGTCGGGGTCCTTCAACACCGTCAGTACGGGTGCCCCGGGTACGACCAGGGCCCGCCCGAACGATGCAACTCCGCGCGGATACGGGCCAGCGCGTCGGCATAGGTGGCCCCGACGTCGGGGAGTGCGTTGGTGCGTTTCGGGTTCGGTTCGGCTGCCCCGACCGGGGTGTTTGTGCGCCACCAGCACCGTCCGGCCCACGGCCCGTCCCGATAAATCCCGGTCGTGAA
>NZ_JARJDD010000112.1:0-335 GCF_029269935.1 Gordonia sp. N1V | reverse complement strand
GATGTGTCGTTGACCTTGCCCGAGGGTGAGGTGTCGGCCCTGCTGGGTCCGTCGGGTACCGGTAAATCGGTGTTCTTGAAGACGTTGATCGGTTTGCTGCATCCGGAGCAGGGGTCGGTGGTTGTGGATGGCACCGATATCACCCAGTGTTCGGCGAAGGAACTGTAACTGTGAATGCGGACAAGATGATTGCCCGAAACGAGGTGGTGGCACCGACAGCAATGGGTCGGCCGAAACACCCGCTGACGCCGAGGATGCGGCAGCGTGGGACGACTTGGTCCCCGAACCCGCCGATGCCGACGCTCCCGAAGTCGAGTTGGTGGAGCCGGTCGTCG
>NZ_JARJDD010000111.1:0-356 GCF_029269935.1 Gordonia sp. N1V | reverse complement strand
TACTCGCCGCGTGGGCGGCCCCCGGAATGAACAACCCCGCCGATCCGGAGTCCCCGACCGGGAGTCGCGAGGACGCTGATCCCGACGCGTTGGCGGCCGCGGCAGCCCGCGATCACCGCGATCAGGTCCAACGCAACCACGACGCGTTGGAAGCAGTCCTGCGCGCCGGACTGGATGCCTCTGAGACGGAGGTGGCATAAACCAGGTCTCCACCCAGTCCAGGACGGTTCACGATGACCCAGGACCATTCTGCCTTGCTCGCCCAGTTCGATGCACTGACCTCCGCTGATTCCGGATCGATGTTCGCTGAGCTGGTCCGTGCCGGACTGCAGGCGTTGATCGAGGCCGAGGCCACC
>NZ_JARJDD010000110.1:0-361 GCF_029269935.1 Gordonia sp. N1V | reverse complement strand
AGAAGCGTTTCGCCTCGCCAACACTGAGCGGTACACCGTTGGGATCGAGCATGATTTTCGTGATCGTGGTGTCACACGACAACATTCGGGCGGTGGCTTCGGTGATGGCACCCATGTTCTGCAACTCGCCGCCGAGTGCCGGGTTGTCCGCCGACCAGGTCCACAACAACCCGTTGGTCGGCTCGTCGCATGCGGCGGTGGTGATCGACGTGTTGGACCGCATTCCCGCGGCAGTCCCGTTCGACGAGAAAATCTCGGCCGACGCCACGATGGCCGGGTTCGCCCGCACCCACACCCCGTCCGATTTGCGGATTTTGGGGGCGCGGGTGTTGGCGCACCTCGACCCCGACGGCGACCTGAC